>JBFGLA010000285.1:0-3669 GCA_041576355.1 Burkholderiales bacterium | reverse complement strand
CGTCCTGGGATTTCGAGAAGGACGACTGGAGCCTGGAGGTGGCGAAGGGCTCGCAGTACATGCATCCGCGCCAGATGCTGCGCGAGCTCGCGAAGGCGATGCCCGAGGACGCGATGGTCTCGACCGACATCGGCAACATCTGTCAGATTGCGAACAGCTACCTCAAGTTCGCGCGCCCGCGCAGCATGTTCGGCGCGATGATGTTCGGCAATTGCGGCTACGCTTTTCCGACTATGATCGGCTGCAAGGTGGGCGCGCCCGACCGCCCGGCGATCGCCTACGTCGGCGACGGCGCCTGGGGCATGAGCTTCGGCGAGATCCTGACCTGTGTGCGGGAGAAGATCCCGGTCACGGCGGTGGTGTTCAACAACCAGCAGTGGGGCGCGGAGAAGAAGAACCACGTGGATTTCTACTCGAACCGCTTTCTCGGCGTGAACCTCGAGAACCCGAGCTGGGCGGGGGTGGCGAAGGCGATGGGCGCCGAGGGTGTCACCGTCGAGAAGCTGTCCGACGTGGGGCCGGCGCTGCGCGACGCGTGCAAAGCGCAGCGCGAAGGGAAAACCACGATTCTCGAGATGATGGTTACGCGCGAGCTGGGGGACCCGTTCCGCCGCGACGCGCTGAAGCTGCCGACACGGCTGCTCGAGAAATACAAGGCCTATTCGGCAAAATAAATAGCGACTGAGGAGGAGGAAACAATGTTGATGCGAACTGTCGTTGCATTCTTCGGAGCGCTCGCAGCGGCCGCCGTGGCGGCGCAGGAGAAGTACCCCGAACGGCCGGTGGAATTCATCGTGCCGTGGGGGGCGGGCGGCGGCGCGGATCAGCTGGCGCGCAAGCTGGCGCGGCTGCTCGAGCCCGAGCTGAAGATATCGATGCCCGTGCTCAATGTTCCCGGCGCCACGGGCAGCACGGGGATGACGAAACTGCTGTCCGCGCCTGCGGACGGGTATTCGATATCGGTGTACATCGCGGATACGCACGCGCTGCTCGCGACCAGCAAGCCGCGCTGGGACGTCAGCGACTTCGAGCCGCTCGGCATCATGATCCGCCAGCCCTCGGCCCTGTTCGTGAAGTACGACAGTCCTTTCAAGACCTGGGCGGACGTCGTCAAGGCGGCGAAGGCGAACCCCGGCAAGCTCAAGGTGGCGATTCTAGGATTCGGCAGCGTCGACGACATGGCGTTGAAGTACATGGAAGGCAAGGGAATCAAGTTCAACGGCGTGCCGTACGCCAAGCCGGGCGAGCGCTACACCGCAATCCTCGGTGGACACACTGACCTCTTGTACGAGCAGCCGGGCGACGTGCGCTCCTTCCTCGACTCCAAGCAGATGCGCGCCATCCTGATCTTCAACCAGGAACGCGTGCTTCCGGAGTTCGCGGACATCCCGTCGTCGAAGGAAGTGGGGCTCCAGATCTACCTGCCGCAATTCCGTTCGATCGTGGCGCGATCCGGCACCGACCCACAGCGCATCAAGACCCTCTCTGACGCGGTCGCGAAGGCGGCGGCCGACCCGGAGTACTACGGCTTCCTCAAAGAAAGTCTCGCGCTGCGCGACAGCTTCATTCCGGCGAAGGACGCGAAGAAATTCCTCGAGGCCGAACTGGCGGTGATGCGCAAGTTCTCCGATGCGCTGAGCAAGCAGTGACGCCGGGCGCAGGGAGCCGCCGGGCCGCCCTGTGCGCCCGTTTTCCATGAGGATCGCCAGCCGGCTGGCGCGGGCGGCGCCCTACGCGCTGCTGCTCGCGCTCGCCGCCGGGTTCTACGTTCTCGCCGGCCGCATCGAGTATGTCGCGCCGAATGACCGCATCGGACCGGACTTCTGGCCGCGTGCCATCCTCGCGATTCTCGCTCTGGTGTGCGCGTATGAGCTTGTGAAGAGCCTGTTCCTGGCGCGATCGGGCTCGGTCGGCGGAGTTCTGCAGACTCTCATGGAGCGAGCGCCGGGCGTGGCGGCGGACAGCGCGTCCGCCCCCGGGCCGAGCCTTGCGCGGCTCGCGGGCGGGATCGGGGTCACGCTGGCGTACGTGTTCCTGGTCGACAAGCTGGGCTTCTTCCTCGCCACGGCCGCGTATCTCTTCGGGTTCATCGTGGTCGGAGGATATCGACGTTGGGGATTTGCGCTCGTCACGGCGGTGGGCGGCAGTCTCGCCATGGTGCTCGTGTTCATGAAGATCGTGTACGTCTCGCTGCCGCTCGGCGTCGGACCTTTTCAGCGCGTTTCGCTCGCTCTCCTCGCGCTGCTCGGGGTGCGCTGAGGGCGCCATGGACGTTCTGGCGCAGCTGGCCGCGGGATTCGGACAGGTACTCACCCCCGTCAACTTGACCGTTCTCGTCGTCGGCTTGGTGCTGGGACTGCTGGTCGCGGTGCTCCCGGGACTCACGCTCGTGATGGGCGTCGTGCTGGCGCTGCCCTTCACTTACTCGATGCACATCACGCCGGCCATCATCCTGCTGACCGCGATGTACGTCACGGGAACGTACGGGGGGGCGCTCACGGCGATCCTGTTCCGTGTGCCCGGCGAGCCGATCGACGTTCCGCTCCTGTGGGACGGCTACACGATGGCGAAGAATGGTGCGCCCGCCGAGGCGCTTGGCTGGACGCTCGCCGCCGCGTTTGTCGGCGGGATCGTTGCGGCCTGCGTGATGGTGGCATTCTCCGAGCCGGTAGCGAAAATCGCGCTCCAGCTCTCGACCCCCGAGTACTTCGCCATCATCTTCTTCGGACTCGCCAGCGTGGTGTCGCTCGGCGGCGGGTCGATCACGAACGCGCTCATCAGCCTGTGCATGGGGTTGCTGATTTCGACCGTGGGTGTGGACGCCACGTACGGCGCCGAGCGCTTCGCCTTCGGCGTGCCGATGCTGGTCGACGGCATCGAATATCTGCTCGTGATGGTGGGCGCCTACGGGATCGGCGAAGTGTTCACGCGCCTGTACTACGGCTACGGCGTGGCATCCATCGGCCGCGTTGCCGCAATCCGCACCAGCCTGCCTCGGCTGCGAGACGTGCTCCGGCTCAAGGCGGCTTTCGGGCGCAGCTCACTGGTCGGCGTGATCGTCGGGCTCGTACCGGGCGCCGGCGCGACGATCGCGTCCTTCGTCGCCTACGGTGCGGAGGGCCAGTACGGCCGGCGCAGCAAGGCGCTCGGCTCCGGCGTGCCGGAAGGCATCGTCGCGCCGCAGACGGCCGCCACTTCGTCAGTGGGCGGCGCGATGATTCCGCTGCTCACGATGGGGATCCCGGGCAGCGGCGCGACGGCAATCATTCTCGGCGCTTTCCTGCTGCACGGTGTTCAGCCCGGGCCCCAGATCTTCTCCGATCCGGAGCAGTCGCGCATCGCGTACGCCGTGTTCGCGTCGATGTTCGTCAGCGTGGTCGGCATGTGCCTCATCGGTTACTTTGCGATCAAGCTCCTGGTACGAGTGCTGGAATTTCCGGAGGCGATCGTCTCCGCGTTCGTGGTCATGTTCTGCTTCATCGGCGCTTTCGCCGCGCGTAATACATTGTCCGATCTGTACGTGATCGCCGCCTTCGGCGTGCTGGGATTCCTGCTGGAGCGCTTCCGCTTTCCGATCGCGCCGCTCGTCCTGGGGGCCATTCTCGGGCCGCTGGCCGAGAACACCTTCATGACCACCATGATCAGCTTCGGCAACGACTGGACCGTCTT
>JBFGLA010000284.1:0-3697 GCA_041576355.1 Burkholderiales bacterium | reverse complement strand
CGCTACCGGGTGCCGCGGCCGCTCTCGGCCGCGGCCGAGCGTGCGCGCGTGCGCGCACGCGAGGAATACGAGTGGAGCCGCTTCGACGACATGTGGCGCACCGTGCCGACCGCCGCGAAGGCGAACGGCAAGGCGCGTTCGGAAGTCTACCCCGCCGAGCCGCAGGAAAACGTGCTCTACTTCGTCGAGAAGAACGCGCCGCGGCTCGAGCCGTGGAAGCGCGAGATCGTGCGCATCGTGCGCAAGCTTGCCCAGTACTTCTATCCGCAGGGCCAGACCAAGCTCATGAACGAAGGCTGGGCGACGTTCTGGCACTATACGCTGATCAACCGGCTGTTCGAGAAGGGTCTGGTCAACCCGGGCTTCATGCTCGAATTCCTGCACAGCCACACCAACGTCGTCGCCCAGCGCGGATTCGACGCGCGCGGCTACGGGGGCATCAACCCGTACGCGCTCGGCTTTGCCATGTTCACCGACCTGCGCCGCGTCTGCGAGCAGCCGACCGAGGAAGACCGCCGCTGGTTTCCCGACATCGCGGGTAGCGACTGGCGCAAGGTGCTGGATTTCGCCATGCGCAACTACAAGGACGAGTCGTTCATCGCGCAGTTCTTGTCGCCGCGCCTCATCCGCGAGTTCAGGCTGTTCGCCATCAGCGACCGCGCCGGCGACCCCGAGCTCGTGGTCGACTGCATACACGACGACGAAGGCTACCGCCGGGTGCGGAAGCTCCTCGCGCTGCAGTACAACCGCGACCAGCAGCTGCCCGACATCCAGGTCGTGCGCTACGACCGCGACTCCGACCGCTCGCTCACGCTGCGCCACACGCAGCATCGCGGCCGGCCGCTCACCGACGACAGCGCGAAGGTGCTCGCCTACCTGGCGAACCTGTGGGGCTTCAAGGTGCGAATGACGACGGTGGACGACACCGGCCGCGAGGTCGGAGCCATCGAGGTCGTGCCGCGCTAGCGGCGCGACGCCTGCCGGGCTGGAATTTCAGCTGAGCTGCTTGAGCAGCGTCTCGCCATCCGACACTTCGTACTTGCCGGGCGCCTCGACGTTGAGCTTCTTCACGACTCCGTTCTCGACCAGCATCGAGTAGCGCTGCGAGCGCACACCCAGGCCGCGCGCGACGAGATCGAGCTCGAGACCGAGCGCCTTGGTCCAGGTCCCGCTGCCATCGCCGAGGAACCGGATCTTGCCGATCCCCTTCTCGTCCTTGCCCCACGCGGCCATCACGAAGCCGTCGTTCACCGCGACGCACCAGACTTCGTCGACCCCCTTGGCCTTGAGCTTGTCGAGGTTGTTGAGGAAGCTCGGAACGTGCTTCGCCGAACAGGTCGGCGTGTACGCGCCCGGCACCGCAAAGATCGCGATCTTTTTGCCCTTTGCCGCCTCGGCGACGCTGATGTCCTTCGGCGGTAGCGGGCACGCCGCGTCGAACTCGACGGATTCCGCGAGCTTTCCGTCCGGAAGCTTGTCACCGACTTTGATGGCCATAGTCTCACTCCTTTAGTGGTTTTTGGCTTGGAGGCAAATGATAGCGCACGCGATCACGCGGCGTTCGCGGCTAGCGCCGCACGCCGTCCGCGCTCGACATCGATGCCCACGAGCAGCAGCAGCCCGATCACGAAATAGATCCCCACCGCGAAGATGCCCAGGCGGTGATTGCCGGAAAAGATCCAGGTAACGATGCCGTAAGTGAGCGGACCGAAGATCGAGGCCGACTTCACCGCGAGTCCCCACAAGCCGAAGAACTCGGCGAGCCGCAGGGGTGGCGAGAGGTAGCCTACGATCGCGCGGCCGGCGGCCTGCGAGGAACCCATGCAAAGACCCGCGATGTTCGCCGCGACCCAGAACGCCCCGGGTCCCTCGGCGAGGCCGGCGATCACGACCATCGCGATCCAGCCCACGAGCGTGAGCGCCACCGCGCGCACGTGGCCGATCGCGTCCTGCACGTAACCGAAGGCGAACGCGCCGATCGCGGCGGTGACGTTGACGACCAGAATCAGCGTGATCGTCTGCGGCGTGGTGAACTTCATCGCCTGCTCGGCGTAGATCGCGGCGAGCGCCACCACCGCCTGGATGCCGGCCTGGTAGAAGAGCATGCAGACGAGGAATCGCCGCAGGTCGCGGAAGTGCTCGGCGCGGTGGATCGTCTCGAGCAGGCGCGCCCAGGCGCGCTCGACGCGAGGCTGCGGCTGCGCGCGCTCGCGCAGGAACAGGAACGTCGGCGCCGCGGCGAGCGCGAACAGCCCTGCCGTGATCAGCATCGTGACGGGAACGAACTGCGCCGCGCCGTGACCTTGACCTTGCGCCCAGGTGATATAGGCGAGGCATAGCCCGAGCGCGAGCAATCCCCCCAGGTAGCCGAAGCTCCATCCCCAGCCCGAGACCCGACCTATCGCCTTCGAGTCGGCGAGCTCGGGAAGAAACGCCGCGATCAGGTTCTCGCCGACCCCGAAGAAGAAATTCGAGAATGCGATCAGCACCAGCGCGAGCGCGACCGCGCCGGGGGAGGCGTACCAGAGGAGCGCGGTGAAGAGCACGCAACCCGCGGTCGAAGCGAACAGCAGCCGCTTCTTCGCGGCGTGCGCGTCCGCCCAGGCGCCAATGAGCGGGCCGGCAAGCACGACCGCGATGTACGAGACCGACAGCGCTGCGGTCCAGGCGAAGGTCGCCCAATGCGCCTTTTCCGCCACCGCGGCGACGAAATAGGCGCTGAACACCGCGGTGATCACGACCGTCGTGTAGCCGGAATTGGCGAAGTCGTACATGCTCCACGCCCAGACCTCGCGAAAGCCGACGTCGGTGGCGAGGCTGCGGCTGCGATTCGATGTCATGTCGGCGGGTCCCCTGAGGCGCGGCGCCCGGGCGGCCGCCGCGCATGGAATTGTAGCGATCCCGGGGGCGGGGCATAATCGCGCGAGGATCTTTCATGGCCGCCGCCCAGCCCAAGCCGACCGAGCACCGCCTCACCCTCCCCGAAATCCTCGATTGGATGATCGAGGACAAGCTGGTCGATTCCGCGGCGCTCGAGCATCTGAGGAAGGAGCGCCGCTACTACCGCGGCAGCCAGCATCCGCTGGTCATCGTCGCGGAGCAGAAATGGAAGGGCGCGCAGGCGCCGCACCGGCTTCTCACGCTCGAGATCCTCACCGAGTGGCTCGCCAAGCGAGTAGGGCTCGAATACCGGCATATCGATCCGCTCAAGATCGACTTCTCGGCGGTCACCGAGGTGATGTCGAGCGCCTATGCGACGCGTTTCCGGGTCCTGCCCGTGGGTGTGAGCACGAAGGAGGCGGTGATCGCCACTTCCGAGCCGTACGTGCGCGAGTGGGAGCGCGAGCTCTCGGGGATACTGAAGCTCGACATCCGGCGCGTGATCGCCAATCCCCTGGACATCGAGCGCTATCAGGTCGAGTTCTACAACCTCGCCAAGTCGGTGAAGGGCGCCAACCGCGCCGCCGGCGGTGCCTCGGGCGTATCGAACTTCGAGCAACTGGTCGAGCTGGGGCAGGCGAACAAGCAGTTCGACGCCAACGACACGCACATCGTGCGCGTGGTCGATTGGCTGTGGCAGTACGCGTTCGAGCAGCGCGCGAGCGACATCCATATCGAGCCGCGGCGCGACGTCGGCATCGTGCGCTTTCGCATCGACGGCGTTCTGCACCAGGTGTACCAGATTCCGGCGGCGGTG
>JBFGLA010000283.1:0-3710 GCA_041576355.1 Burkholderiales bacterium | reverse complement strand
TGCGCGCTTCGTGCGGCCCTGCGGAAAAGCGTGAAAAAGCGTGGATGTGAGATACAGCAGCACCATCGTCGCCGCGAACACGCTCGAGCCTACGACCCCCGTTACGTCTCCACGCTGGTGCGCAACGATGACGAGAACAGGAAAGGCAGCGAGGGCTCCCAGCAAGCCGAGCCCATGGCTGACGCTGTTCGCGATCTCCTCTCCGAGGGACTGTGGCCGCTCTTGCAAGGCAGGATCAGGCAAGCCGCAACTGCGCCAAAGAGGCGATCGCATTCTTGCCACCGATGTCCGGGGCGATGCTCAACTCGAGCACGGTAACCGCCGTCAGGTCGACGTGGTGGTCTTCCATTTCACGCGTTGCGCCTTGGGGGCTGAAGTTCCACTGCTGCCGCGCGATCTCCCGGAACGACTCGCCACCATCCCCCGACCAGCGCAGGACGTATTCCTGCGTGCGCTCAGCGCGCGTCTCCTCGAAGTTCAGCTGGATCCGCCGCAGCCGCTGCGGTTGAGCGAAGAGAAGCCGGATCGTCTGCTTTCCGGGCCCTCCGGCACGCCACCCCGTTGTGTCACCCGGCAAGAGCGCGGACTCGATGGGATGAGCGGCGTCCTCCGAGGTGATTTCCACCTCCGCGAGCCGCTCCACATTCAACCAGTCTTGGCCGGGAGATGCGGTTTCCTGCTGCACTGGGGCGACGATTCGTTTGCGCATCGGTATGCTTCCTGCCTTCGGCTTCGGGGTCTCGCGCTTGACGAATGTTCGCGTGGCGCAAAGCGGCGCTCAAGGCGCGTCGCGGTTGCCGCCGGATAACCCGCGCGTGCTGCGTTGTACGTGTCTAGTTTACACTCGCCGTGCGCCAGGAGGCGCTCGGGCCGCGGCGGTTCCCGACACCGCGTAGAAGCCGCGGCGCGAACTGTAAGAAGGCTGAAAGATGGCGAGCGAGAGAATCCGCGTGGCCGTGCTCGGCGCTGGCGCCGTGGGCTGTTTTTTCGGCGGCATGCTCGCGCGCGCCGGGCACGAGGTGACGCTGATCGGCCGGCCGGTGCACGTCGACGCGATCCGCGAGGCGGGGCTGCGGTTCGAGGGGCTCGCCTTCGACGAGCGCATCGCGCTGGCCGCGAGCACCGATGCACAGGCGGTGCGCGGCGCACGGCTCGTGCTCTTCTGCGTCAAGTCGACCGACACCGAGTCCGCCGCCGCGCAGATCGCTGCCTGGCTCGATCCCGGCAGCATCGTCCTTTCGCTCCAGAACGGCGTCGATAACGCCGAGCGCGCGCAGGCGCTGGTGTCGCGGCCGGTGATTCCCGCCGTCGTGTACGTCGCGACCGAGATGACCGGGCCCGGACACGTCAAGCACCACGGCCGCGGCGACCTCGTGATCGGCACTCTCGGCGAGGCGACTGCCCTCGCCGATTCGCTGCGCAAGGTTCAGCAATGGTTCGCGCAGGCAGGGGTCCCGGTGACGATCTCCGAGAACGTCGCCGGCGAGCTGTGGACGAAGCTCGTGGTGAACTGCGCCTACAACGCCCTGTCCGCGATCGCGCAGCTGCCCTACGGCAGGATGATCGAGGGCGCGGGCATCCGCGAGGTGATGGACGACGTCGTCGGCGAGGCGCTCGCCGTCGCTGCCGCGCGCGGCCTGAAGACGGACCCCGACCTGCTCGCCAAGACCTACCGCATCGCCGAGGCGATGCCGACGCAGTATTCGTCCACTGCGCAGGACCTCGCGCGCGGCCGCGCGACCGAGATCGACCACCTCAACGGCTACCTCGTGCGCCAGGGCGACGCGCTCGGCGTCCCGGTTCCTGCCAACCGCGCGCTGCACGCGCTGGTGAAGCTGCTCGAAGCGAAGCGGGGCTCGGGCGGCTGAGGGCGGCGGGCGAAGCATCGCCCTCGTGTACCGTATACGATCCGGACGGGGTCGACGCGGCGCGAGCTACGCGCGCGATCCGGAGGGGAGAATCGCTACTTGACCGGATACACCCACACCCAGAGCTCGTCCCTCATCTTGTCGTGCCAGATCGCGCGCACGTGCGCTTTGACCGTCTGGCTTCTCACCTGCTGCAACACCTCCCGGTCGGAGGTGACATAGGCGCGATCGTCCCTCACGCGCTCCTGGATCGTTTGGATGCTGCTCACCTCCACCCCGTATTGCGCGGCGAGGCGCTCGCGGGCGCGCGAGATGGCGAGCTCCTCCTGGTAATAACGCCCCTTCGCGTGAGTGACCGACGAGCCCACTGCGCCCTCGCCCGGATTGTCGATCCAGTCCGGCCGATCGGACTTGGAGCCGAAAACGCCGCAGGCGGCGAGGAGGAAAGAGATGAAAGCAAGAATGGCGAGTGAGCGCATGAAGTCTTTCCGGAGTGGGTCCGCGCGGGGTGGCGTAGCTTATGTCAGATTGGATTTAGGGTCGAGTGCGAGGGGCGCGATCCGAGTATCCCCGTCGCGGAACGTGCCGGACGGGGACGAGAATGCCGTTCGCCATGCTCGGGCTCAAGGGAATCGATCACGTCGGCGGGGTTCGCTGGGCATCGAGACGAGCCCGGGATGGGCGCATTTGCTATAAGTGACTTCTCCGACCCCAGCGGATCGCGCCCATGCGCCTACCCAGCCTTCCCGTCCTCCACTCCCACGCCCCCTTTTGGTCGCTGCGCGTCCACGAGGAGACGCGGGAAACGCTCGCCGTGCGCCAAGACACGCTCGAGCCGCCGCGCGTCTCGATCGACCACGGCGCGATGCTGACCGCGGTCACCAACGGCGGCTACGGCTACTGCGCGACGAGCGATCTCTCCACCGCCGGCCTTCAGGCGGCGCTCGACCGCGCCACCGCCTGGGCGAGCGCGACACAGGACAAATCGGTCTTTCACTTCGACCCGAAAGACATGCCCGCCCCGCGCGGCGAGTACGAAGGCCCGAAAGGAACGAAGCCGCCCGACCGCAAGGAGCTGCTCGACCTGCTCGCGGAGGAATGCAGGAGAGCAAAAACCGACCCCCGCATCGTCGAGCGCTACGCCGCACTGGAGCTGGTCGAGGAAGAGCGCCTCACTTTCACGAACACCGGCGGCGAGCTGCGCCAGGGCTTTCGAACCACGCTCCCCTATGCGCACGTGACGGCAAACGACGGACCGGAGACGCAGACGCGCAGCCTCGCGCACGCGCAGCAGGGCGGATTCGAGAACGTGGGGCGCGCGGGGTTCATCGGCTGCGGCGAGCGGCTCGCGGACGAAGCGCTTCAGCTCCTCCTCGCGCCCAACTGCCCGTCGGGAAAAATGGATCTCCTCCTCATGCCCGACCAGATGATGCTCCAGATCCACGAGTCGATCGGGCATCCGCTCGAGCTCGACCGGATTCTCGGCGACGAGCGCAACTACGCGGGAACAAGCTTCGTCAGACCGGAAATGTTCGGCTCGTACCGCTACGGCTCGGAGCGCTTGAACGTCACCTACGATCCGACGATCGCCGGGGAGCTCGCGACCTTCGCGTTCGACGACGACGGCACGCCGGCGAGGAAGGTGTGGCTGATCAAGGACGGCATCCTCGTCGCGCCGCTCGGCGGGCGACTCTCGCAGCTGCGCGCCGGGCTCCCCGGGACGGCGAATGCGCGCGCGAGCGGCTGGAACCGGCCGCCGATCGACCGCATGGCGAACCTGAACGTCGAGCCGGGCGCGAGCACGCTCGACGAGATGATCGCCTCGATCTCGCGCGGCGTGCT
>JBFGLA010000282.1:0-3714 GCA_041576355.1 Burkholderiales bacterium | reverse complement strand
GAAGTGGAGCCGGACCATGGCATGAGGGTAGCGGAATACGCGCGTGATCCAGCGATACGAGCGGCGCACCTCGATCTCGAGTTCCTCGTGCAGCTCGCGGGCGAGAGCCTGCTCCGGGCCCTCGCGCGGCTCGATCTTTCCTCCCGGAAACTCCCACCACCCCGCGTAGACCTTGCCCTCCGGCCGTTTCGCGAGCAGGAAGGCGCCGTCCGGGCGCACGATCACCGCGGCCGCGACCTCTACGATCGCCACGGCGCCTTACTTGCGGCGCCCGCGTTTCGGGCCGGAATCGCCGATGTGGCGACCCGCCCAGTCGCGCGCGAACTGGTAGGCGACCCGGCCGCTTCTGGATCCTCGCTGCAACGCCCACTGCAGCGCCTCTTCCCGCGCCCGTTCGGCGTCCTGCGCCGAGCCGCCGAAGCTCTTCAGCCAATGCGCGACGATGTCGAGGTACTCGTCCTGGTCGAAGGGGTAAAACGAGACCCAGAGCCCGAATCGCTCCGAAAGGGATATCTTCTCCTCGACGGTTTCGCCCGGGTGAATTTCCTCTCCGACGTATCTCGTTTCCAGGTTCTCCGCCATGTACTCGGGCATCAGATGGCGCCGGTTCGAGGTCGCGTAGATGAGCAGATTCTCCGAGGCGGTCGAGACCGAGCCGTCGAGCGCGACTTTGAGCGCGATGTAGCCCGGTTCGCCGGCCTCGAAAGTCAGGTCGTCGCAGAACACGATATAGCGCTCAGTCCTCGAGGCGACCAGATCCGTAATGCCGGGCAGGTCGACGAGGTCGTTCTTCTCGATCTCGATCAGGCGCAAGCCCTGCGCGCTGTACTTGTTCAAGAGCCCTTTCACGATCGAGGATTTGCCGGTGCCCCGCGCGCCGGTCAGCAGCACGTTGTTCGCCGGTCTGCCCTCGATGAACTGACGGGTATTTTGCTCGACGCGCGAGATCTGGGCATCGACGCCCCGCAGATCGGAGAGCCGGATGCGGTGCACGTGGCGCACGGGCTGGACCCAACCGGACGAATTCGGACTCGCGCCGCGCCGCCAGCGAAACGCGATGCTTGCGTCCCAGTCCGTCGCGGCGGGCGGCGGCGGAACCAGCGCCTCGAACCGCGCCAGCAGGCGCTCGGTCTGGGCGACGAGTTTGTCCAGGTCGGCTTTCATGGCGACATTATCTGACGTCGGGCGTTGCGGTGCGGCAGGCGCGGTCGCGCGGCTGCGCATCGGGTTCTTCATGTGCGGTATTCGGCGTTGATCTTGACGTAATCGAACGACAGATCGCAAGTCCATACGGTCGCGGCGGCGGCGCCTCGGCCCAGCACGGCGCGTACCGTGAATTCCGGTTTCTTCATTGCGGCGACTGCCCGGTCCTCGCGGTATTGCGGGTGCCGGCCGCCTCCTTTCGCGACCGGCACGTCGTCGATGTAGAGGTCCACCGCCGCCGCGTCGAGATCTTCGACCCCGGCGTATCCGATCGCCGCCAGGATGCGGCCCAGATTCGGGTCGGAGGCGAAGAAGGCCGTCTTGACCAGCGGCGAGTGCGCGATCGCGTACGCCACGCGGCGACACTCATCGGCGGAAGCGCCCCCTTCGACGCGGACCGTGACGAACTTGGTCGCCCCTTCGCCGTCGCGCACGATCGCCTGCGCGAGCAACGTCGAGACCTCTGCGACCGCGCGGCTCAGCACCGCGAGGTCGGCGGCGCTATCGGCTGCCGGGCCCGCGCCGCTCGCGATGAGCACGAACGAATCGTTGGTCGACATGTCGCCGTCGACCGTGATGCAGTTGAACGAGACGTCCGCCGCGGCGCGCAGCATGTGTTGCAGCGCGGGCTGCGAAACCCTGGCGTCGGTAGCGACGAAACCGAGCATGGTCGCCATGTCCGGGCGGACCATTCCGGCCCCCTTCGCGATCCCGGTTACGATCGCCTCGCCTCCCGCGAGCCGGACCCTGCGCGAGACCGCCTTGGCGACGGTGTCGGTGGTCATGATGGCCTCGGCCGCGGAAACCCAGTTCGGTTCGCGCAGATCCGCCACCGCGGCCGGCAGCCCGGCGAGGATCCGTTCCGCGGGGAGCGGCTCCATGATGACGCCGGTCGAGAACGGGAGCACCTGCTCCAGCGTGCAGCCCAGCAACCGCGCGGCCCCGGCGCACACCGATCGCGCGCGCGCCAGGCCGTCCTCGCCCGTGCCCGCATTCGCATTGCCCGTATTGACGATCAGCGCCCGCACGCCCTGGCCGGATTGCAGATGACGCTGCGCAAGGATGACGGGCGCCGCACAGAAGCGGTTCTTCGTGAATACCGCGCCCACGCTCGCGCCCGGCGCAAGCCTGACCAGAAGCAGGTCCTTCCGTCCGGCTTTTCTGATCCCCGCCATCGCCACGCCGAGATCGATGCCGGCCACCGGATGCAGCCGGTCGGGGGCGGGCGGCAGGAGATTGACGGCCATGGGTCGGGATACGCGCTGTGCCGGCGAGCGGGGATGAGAGGGGCAGGCGCGCCGCGAACGAGCTTCCGCCGCCGCCGAGGTTTCGCTTCAGGTCAGCTTGCCGTGGCAGTGCTTGAACTTCTTCCCCGAGCCGCAGGGACAGGACTCATTGCGTCCGACTTTCTGCGCCGGACGCACGACCGGCTGCGTCTTCTTTCCTTCTGCGGCTGCCGCGAGCGCCTGCTCGTAGTCGGCGTGCTGCATGCGCACGTTGTCGACGTGCTGCGAGTCGTCGGCACGCGGGACGTCCTCGGCGACGCGGATTTCCGCTGCGCTCAGCACCTTGGTGACTTCCAGCTTGACCGCCTCGATCATGGTGCCGAAAAGCTCGAAGGCCTCGCGCTTGTACTCCTGCTTCGGGTTCTTCTGCGCATACCCGCGCAGGTGGATGCCCTGGCGCAGGTGATCGAGCGCCGCGAGGTGCTCGCGCCAGTGCCCGTCGAGGATCTGCAGCATGACATAGCATTCCCACTGGTGAAACTGCGCCTCCGCGCCCGGCGGGATCTTGGCCGCATATTTCTCTTTCGCCTTTTCGACGATACGCTCGATGAGCGCCTCGTCGTCCAGGTTCGGCTCGCTCTCGAGCCAGTGCTTAACCGGAAGGTCGAGACCGAGCTCGGCCTTGAGCGCGGTCTCGAGGCCCGCGACGTCCCATTGCTCCTCGACGCTCTCCTCGGGAACGTAGAGGCGCAGGATGTCCGTGATGACGCCCGCGCGCAGGTCCGCGATGCGCGCGGACACGTCCTGGGATTCGAGCAGCTCATTGCGCAGCGAGTAGATCGTCCTTCTCTGGTCGTTCGCGACGTCGTCGTATTCGAGAAGCTGCTTGCGGATGTCGAAGTTTCGGGCCTCGACCTTGCGCTGGGCGCTCTCGATCGAGCGGGTCACCATCGAATGCTCGATCGCCTCGCCCTCGGGCATCTTCAGCATCACCATGATCCGATTGATGCGCTCGCCGGCAAAGATTCTCAGGAGCGGATCGTCGAGCGAGAGGTAGAAACGCGAGCTTCCCGGGTCGCCTTGCCGTCCCGAGCGGCCGCGCAATTGGTTGTCGACGCGGCGCGACTCGTGCCGCTCGGTGCCGATGATGTGCAGTCCGCCCTCTCGAATCACGTGGTCGTGCAGCTGCTGCCACTCGCCGCGCAGCTTTTCCACCCGCGCCTTCTTCTCCTCCGGCGGCAGCTCCTCGTTCGCCTCGACGAAATCGCACTGCTTCTCGACGTTG
>JBFGLA010000281.1:0-3731 GCA_041576355.1 Burkholderiales bacterium | reverse complement strand
CGCGCCCCGCGACCGCGCAACGCTCGGACGCTATGGCCTGCCGCCGGGATCCGCCCTCCTGCGCCGCGCGGTCGCGCGCCGGGCGCTCGAGTGGGGCTGCCGGCTCGACTACCGCAATATCGTGACGACCAACGGCTGCATGGAGGCGATCAACCTCGCGCTGCGCGCATTGACGCGCGCCGGCGACATGGTCGCGATCGAGTCGCCCGCGTACTACGGTTTCCTGCAGATTCTGGAGTCGCTCGGCCTGCGCGCGCTCGAGATCTCGACCCATCCGCGCCACGGCCTGTCGCTCGACGCGCTGGAACTCGCGCTCGCCGAGCACGACATCAAGGCGGTGCTCGCGATGCCGAGCGTCTCCAACCCTCTGGGCGCGACGATGCCCGATGCGGCGAAGAAACGCCTGGTCGAGCTGCTCGCGGCGCGTAGGGTTCCGCTCATCGAGGACAACATCTACGGCGATCTCGCCTATGCGGGACCGTCGCCGCGCGCGGCGAAGAGCTTCGATCGCACCGGCAACGTGATCCTCGCGAGCTCCGTCTCCAAGACGCTCGCCCCCGGCCTGAAGGTCGGATGGATCGAGCCCGGGCGCTGGGGCGAACGCATCCGCACGATGAAATTCGTCGCGAGCGGCGGGCAGACCGAGCTTACCGAGATGGCGGTTGCCGAGCTGATCGGATCGAGCGGCTACGAGCGGCTGCAGCGCCAGCTGCGGCGGCGCTTCGAGACCCACGTCGACGCGGCGCGGAGCGCCATAGCAGCGTACTTCCCGCGCGGCACCAAGGTGACCCGGCCCTCGGGCGGCTTCGTCTTGTGGGTCGAGATGCCGGCCGGCTGCGACTCGGTGGAGCTGTTCCGGCGCGCACTCGAGCACGGCATCTCGATCGCGCCCGGGCCGATGTTCTCGGCCACTCACCGGCACCGCAACTGCATGCGGCTGAGCATCGGCGAGATCTGGAGCGAGCGCATCGAGCGCGCGCTCGCCGAGCTGGGGCGACTCGCGCACGCTTTGGCGAGCTAGAACGCTAACGCCCCGCATGCAGCTCGTCGATATCGGCGCAAACCTCTCGCATTCGTCCTTCCGCGACGACCTCGACGAGGTGCTCGCGCGCGCGAGCGCCGCGGGCGTGGGGAAGATCGTGGTCACCGGCACGACGGTGGAGGAAAGCCGCAACGCCTTGCGCCTCGCCCACGCGCATCCGGACATGCTCTACGCGACCGCGGGCGTGCACCCGCACCACGCGCGCGATTGCGACGAGCGCACGATCCCCGCGCTGCGAGAGCTCGCCACCGATCCGCGCATCGTCGCGCTCGGCGAGTGCGGCCTCGACTACAACCGCAACTATTCGCCGCACCCGGACCAGGAGCGCTGGTTCATCGCCCAGCTCGATCTCGCGTGCGACCTGGGCAAGCCGCTCTTCCTCCATTCGCGCGACGCGCATCCGCGCTTCGCGGAAATTCTGCGCTCGCGCCGCGACCGCCTGCCGCGCGCGGTGGCGCATTGCTTCACCGGCGAGCGCGACGAGCTGCACGCCTATCTCGACCTGGGTCTCTATATCGGGATCACCGGCTGGATCTGCGACGAGCGCCGGGGCCGGCATCTCCACCGTCTCGTGCGCGACATCCCGCGCGATCGGCTGCTGGTCGAGACCGATTCGCCCTACCTCACGCCGCGCGACCTGAATCCCCAGCCCAAGGCACGCCGCAACGAGCCCGCATTCCTGCCGCACATCGTGCGTACGCTCGCGCGCGCGCTCGATCGCGACGCCGAAGAGGTCTACGCCGAGACCGCACACAACGCGCGCTCGCTGTTCGGCTTGGAGTAAGGGCCGGCGCGAGCGCCCACGCAGGGGACGCTAGCGCCGGCCCCTCAACTGAAATCCGAGGAGTCGCTCGGCGGGTCCATCTCCGGATGCCGCATCTGCAGCACTTCGCGCACGACCCCGTCCTGCGAGAACTGGACCCACAGGTTCCACTTGAACTCGACTTCGAGAAACTGGTATTCCCAGACTTCGCGCGGCTTGAGCGGAAGCCGCGACACCGAAATCGGAGGTCCGAGGAGTTCCTTCACTTCTCTTGCGGTGGTCTTGTCGGGCTGGATCAGCTTGACGTTTTCAACCGTCAGGCGCTGCTCGATGCCGCGCAGCACGCCGTCCGGCCCGACGCGCACCGCATAGGTGTGCCAGCCGAGAGGGCCGCGCGGGTAGTACCAGACGGACTCGCCCGCCGGCCCCGGCAGCTTCTCCGCCGGCTTGCCCATGGTCGACTCGATTTCGGCGGCGCTCGACGCGCCGGGCCTGAGATTGCGGCCGTCGTACCACGCGCACCCGGCGCCGAGCGCCGCAACGGCTGCGGCCGTTAGCCAACATCCCGCTCTCGTGATCATGTGCCCTGCTCCTTCCCGGCCGATCCCGGAATCAGCCGCGGCGCAGCACTTCGATGACTCGTTGTCCCGGGTCGACCCGCACCCAGTCGCCGGTCTTGAGCGCCTGTGCGGGATGTGGGGCCCAACCCTCGGTGATCGGTATTCCGGCGAAGATCGCCCCCTGCACCATCACCGGGTTGGTCACCCCGAAGATAAACGCTTTGGGAGCGATTTTCTTCCATTTGATGTCGTAGAACGCCCAACCCGCCGCGATCCCGCCTTTCGCGGTCGGAAAGAAGCAGATCTTGTCTACGATGCTCGACCCTTCCAGCTTGTGCCCGGGCTTGGTGATCATGCCCGTCCAGCGATCGAGGTCGTAGCGCGGCGAAAAACCCTCCTCCGAGACGAGCGCCTCGCCTTCGACGACCGGGCCGTGTGCACGCTCGACTTGGATCACCGGGGGCGGCGTGCTCATTTCAGGACGCCGGTGCACGCGATCTCGACGCACTCGCCGGTGCGGCGCAGGATCGTATTGAAGCGGTGCGCGCCGATGATGTTGACGATCTTGGCGGAGTTGGAAACCATGTTCGTCCACCGGTTGGCAGTGCGCATCGCCGAGAGGTTCTGCAGAATATAGAAGCAGACGCCCTCCAGCACCGTGACCCCGGCGTCCTCGACCCTCTTCAGGTAGCCGAGCGACTTCGCCTGCGCGAGCACGGCGCCGTTCGTCGTCACGAAGCAGGCCGAGCCGTCCCGGATCCTGCGGCCGTCGAACAACTCGGCGAGCCGCTTCATCTCCAGCAGCGACTGCTGCGGCCCGGAGAATACGACCAGGCGCGCATCGCGGTCCTGCAGATCGTATCCCGCGTACACGCGCTCGATGTCGGCGTCGGTGATGACGACGCGCTCGCGGGGAGCGCTGCCGCCGAGCGCCGCCTCGATCGTCGGCGCCTCCGGGGTCACGCCGACGAAGTGGAACATCCCCATCGACCCATAGCTCGCGAGCGCCGCGCCCAGATGCTTCAGCTCGTCGGCGCTCAGCGCCCTCCGGTAGCCGTGGAACACGGGAACCGACCAATAGCTCTGGTGCGGCTCGCCGATGAGCTTGCCGACCGCGCCCCAGTCGGCAAGATCATCGAGCGAGGCTCGCAGCTCGACCGTGAAGCTTCCCCTGCGATGCCGGTCGAGGTGGAATCCGTACTCGGGAGTACGGCCGGTGAGCCCGGCAGCCAGCGCCGCGGGCCCCGACTCAAAATTCGACCTCGCTCCGAACACCGAGTTGGCGTAGATCACGGTCCCCGTATCGCCCCAAGCGACATGCTCGCCGAGGTGCGGCTGGTAGATCGTCTGGTAGTTGATGCAGGTG
>JBFGLA010000280.1:0-3732 GCA_041576355.1 Burkholderiales bacterium | reverse complement strand
CGTAGTCGAGCATGTAAGGCCGCTGCGGGTGACGCGCGACCTGCGCGACCTGCCAATGCGTGAGCTTGGCGTAGATATCCTTGGTCAGCGCCTTGTTCTTCTTGCTGAGGCGCTCGATCTCCTCGGAGAAGTCCACCGCCGAGTCGTCTTGGACGTTACGAAGCTCCTCGATGCGCTGTTCCAGCTCCGCAATCGGCTGCTCGAAATCCAAGAAGGTGGTCTTCATTCGCGGCGCATTTTACCGCCAACGCCGGAATTCAGTATTCCACCGGCACGGGGTCAAGCGAGCGCCACAGGTACCACGTCGCTACGGACCGCCATGGCCGCCAAGCATTCGAGATTCTTCGCAGTCCAGTATCGCTCACCATACGCCCCTTGCGATAAGCGAGGCTCACAGCACGCTGCAAGCCAAGATCGTCCGCAGGCAGCACATCCGGACGCAGCAAATTGAAGATGAGAAACATCTCGGCGGTCCAGCGACCGATGCCGCGTACTCTGACGAGTTCGGCGATCACGACCTCGTCGTCCATCGCGTGCCAGCGCTCGGGCACGATGCTCCCGGCGACGAAATGCATGGCGAGATCGAGCAGATATTCCGCCTTCCGGCGCGACAGCCCGCAGGCAAGCAAGCCCGCGTTTCCCGCCGCGATCGCCTGCTCCGGCGCAACGACCGTAAGCGCGGCGACCAGCCGCCCCCACACCGCCTGCGCCGCCCTCACCGAGATCTGCTGTCCGACGATCGATCGAGCGAGCGTCTGGAAGGGGTCGCCGCGCGAAACCAGTTGCACGCGCGGATGGCCGCGAATGACGGCTCCGAGCACAGGGTCGCTGCGCCCCAGTTCGCGTTTGGCACGCCTCCAGTATGACGGCGGAGCGCCGTTGGCCGCGTCGGGGATCGGCGCCCCGTCGCCGCGGCCTCGGGAGGCCGTCATGAGCGCGTCGCCAGCGGAAGATTCAACAGCAGGTTTTGCGGCTTCATGCGCACGATATCGTCCGGATTCGCGCACAGGGCCATGTAGACCGGTCTTCCGGCCAGGTCCGCGCGCATTTCGCCGGGGTCGGCGAATTCGAGCCGGAAAAGAGCCAGAATGCGGCGCATCCGGCCGTGCTCGATGTCTTCCCCATGCCACAAGTCGTTGAGGATCGCGGTCGACTCGGCATCGAGTCCGACGTGCCACGCCCAGCGGGACTCGTCGATCGAGCGCTGCGGCGCTATCCGTACCCTGACACCGAGCAGGTGCAGCACCCACTGCTCCAGCACGCGGCACAGCGCATCCAGTGCCGGACGCCCATAAGTCAGGCTGATCACCGTATCGTAGCGAGACTCGCGCTCCCAATACAGGCCGGCGTTGTTGCGATCGAGCACGTCCAGGTCGACCCTGCCGAGTTCGCCTTGGGCTTCGACGATCAGCCGTCCCACGCTGCCGTAACGGCTGCCCGCCGAGTGCATCTCGAGCGTTTCCTGGTCGGCGAGCAGGACATGACCGTCGCGTATCGTCGCTTTCTGCTCCCGAAACAATACCTCGGCCGCACGCAGGCGCAACGGATCGTCGCACTCCGCGAGAACGTTGCGCAGAATGACGTGCGCGAGCTGGGCGACGAATATCGGGGGAACGTCCACAGTTTCCCGGAATATCTTGACGTAGCAACCTTCCACCGTACCGCCCTCCAGGAGCCGCTGGCGGAACCGCAAGAGGACGCGGTAGTTGTCGCGTGCGTCCTCGTCCTCGAGCCCGTCGATCTCGCGTTGCGCGATCTCGCGCCGCGGCTGCGCCATGAGCGAGCCGTGCAGCGCTCGCTCGGCCTCGCATGAATCCTCGACCGGATGGATTTCCGGACGCAAGTAGTACGCGCGCAGGAAGTCGTCGGTGACGGCAAGCTTCCCCGCGGCGTCGCGCGCAAGGAGGTGGAAGCCGCTGTTGCGCCAGAAATCCGGCATCGGCGAATCGATGCGCGCGCTTCAGACTTCGGCGCGCAGGTTATGCCTGGGCGAACGTCAGCCGCGAATGCGCCGAAACATGCTGTTTCAGAAATTCCATCTGGTCGGCGAAGATGCGGCGGTTGGTGAGAATCAGATATTCGGCCTTGTTCGGTATATACGGCGCGTACAGGAGCTCCAAGCCGGACTCTTCCGGCAGGCGATTGCGCTTTATTCCATTGCAGTGGCGGCAGGCGGCGACGACGTTCATCCAAGTGTCGCGCCCGCCCCGCGACAGGGGGGTGATGTGATCGCGCGTGAGCCGGAGAAAACTGTACTCGCGCCCGCAATACGCGCAGGTATGCCTGTCCCTGCGGAAAAGCTCGCGATTGTTGAGTGGTGGAACCTGATTGAATCCCTTGGAGGCGAGCGCTTTGCCCTTGATCGCCACGATCGAGTGGGCGGTGATGCTCGAGCGCTCACCCGTCAGCCGGGAAATGCCGCCGTAGAAGGTGAACGTGTTGTCGCCGATCGTCCACGCCACGAGATTCTTGGCGTAGTAGAAGCAGGCCTGCTGCCAACTGATCCAGCGATGCGGCACGCCATGGCTATCGAGCGACAGGATGAGCGGTCCGTTCATTGGCGTAAGAGAGCATGTGTCGCGGCGGATTCTGCCAAGCATTATTGTGCTTTGCAATGCCCTACGACACGCGGACTTATGCTCGCTTCCTGCGGCCCTTGCTCAGGATGCCGCCGCGGCGCACAAGACGGCCGTCCGCGCGGCGCCCGGAGCGGATTCCGGGCACCCTCCGTGTCACCGTTTGGCGACGGCGTCCTTGAAACCCTGACCGGCGGCGAACGCCGGGACGGTCTTGCCGCCGATCCTGATTTCCTTGCCCGTACCCGGATTGCGACCGGCGCGAGGCTTGCGCTTACGCGGGAGAAAAGTCCCGAACCCGACGACCGTAACGCGATGACCTTTCGCGACATTCGTGACGATCGCGTCGAACACGGCGTTCACGGCATCCCCTGCCGCGGACTTGGTGAGATTGCTCGCCCTCGCAGCGGCCTGAACGAGGTCGGCCTTGGTGACAACAGGTGGCATGCGAACTCCCTCAGGGCGATCAAGTCCTTATCGCTCCCGCATCACCTCGCGTTGCATGCGACGCGCCCTGGGACATGGATCGTTTGCGGAAATCGTTTGCACGAATCGTATCGAATCCGTCAGCGGAAAACAACGCGCGGCGGCGGCAAAGTTGATGTGCAGAAGAAAATCAACGCACGCGAAGGTGCCAATTCGGCGCTGGTGTCAATCGCCATCGCGCTTTGCTGACGACCCGCTGACAAGTCAGCGGGGTGTAACGGATTTAGGTAAGATTGCCGACAAAAGGGTGCGTTCGGCCCCTCATCTGGCTGGCGCTCCTTCTAATAGACAACGCTCGCCTTGGGCCGCGCTTTCGCGGCCGGTGTCGCGCGGGGTCGTTCACCACTCTGTCGGAGGAGGTCTCGGTGATGCGAATCCTGAAGGATCTCGCGGCTTTGCTCGCGTGCTTGCTTGTCGCGGCGCCGGCGTCGGCGCAGGAATACCCCAATCGCGCAGTCAGGATCATCGTCCCGTTCGCTGTCGGGGGGCCGGCAGACATCTACGCGCGGTTTCTGGGACAACGACTCCAAGAGACGCTGGGACAGCCGTTTGTCGTGGAGGACCGTCCGGGCGGCGGCTCCGTCGTCGGCACGGACGTGGCGGCGAAATCCGCAGCCGACGGCTACACGCTGCTCATGATGTCGAACACGCACACGGTGAACGAGTCGCT
>JBFGLA010000279.1:0-3751 GCA_041576355.1 Burkholderiales bacterium | reverse complement strand
GATTCGCTCGGCGCTGCCGCGCGAGGTCTGCTGGCGCTGGATCAGGTAGGTGGGCTGCTCGAACACGCCTGTCTCGTCGATTACGTTATAGCGCAGGCGCGGGCCGGAAAAACGGTCGGGGCCGCGCTGGAACCGCACGTTGCCTTCGGCTTCCAGTTGGCCGAACTCCCGGTTGTACTTGAGCGACTCGGTGAAGATCTTCGTACCGTCCCGGCTCAGCTCGACCTTCCCCTGCGCCGACATCTCGACGTCGGAAACGCTCTCGACGCGATCGGCCTCTATCGTCGTGGATGCATTCTCCACCGGCCCCGCCGAAGGAGGAGTTTCTTGCGCGACCGCGCGTGCGAACACGAACAGCGACACGAGCAGCGCCGCGAGCCGGGCGGCGCGAGCCGATTGCGTCCGCTCCGGGCGGTGCAGCATGAGCCAAGCGAGGGATCGAGAACGATGCGTGGGTTCGAATGCTAAAATTCTCATAGTTTGACGCATCGTGCAATGCGCAAGCGCCGTAGCCGCATGATGCCAGGATTCGCCCGACCGCCCTTCCGCATCCCGCCCAACGCCCCCGACCCGCGCCCTGTGGATGCACGCCTTGAAGCGCTCGAGCGCTGGCTCAGCGCAGAACTGAACGGCGCCGCCTTCTCCCTGACCTCCGCCTCGGAGGATGCCAGTTTCCGCCGTTACTTCCGCGTCCGGCTCGATGACGGACGGACCTATATCGTGATGGACGCGCCGCCGGACAAGGAGGACTGCCGGCCGTTCGTTCACGTCGCCGGTCTCCTGCGCGCGGCCGGGCTCAACGCGCCCGCAGTGCACGCGCAGGACCTCGATGGCGGCTACCTGTTGCTGGGCGATCTCGGCACCCGGACCTATCTTTCGGTTCTTGACGACGCCAACGCGTCCGGCCTTTTTCGGGACGCGATCGGTGCGCTCGTGCGCTGGCAGCTTGCGACGCGCGAGAACGAGCTTCCGCCCTACGACGAGACGCTGTTGCGCCGCGAGCTGGAGCTGTTTCCGCAGTGGTACATCGGCCGCCATCTCGGCGTCACGCTCAGCGCTGCGCAGCGCGAATCGCTCGACGAGCTCTTCACCCGGCTCGTCGCCAGCGCGCTCGCGCAACCGCGGGTGTTCGTGCATCGCGACTACATGCCGCGCAACTTGATGCTATGCGAGCCGAACCCCGGCGTGCTCGATTTCCAGGACGCCGTCATCGGGCCCATCTCCTACGACATCGTCTCCCTCGTACGGGACGCATTCGTCTCCTGGGACGAGGAGCGCGTGCTCGACTGGTGCGTGCGGTACTGGGAGGGCGCGAAAAAGGCCGGCCTGCCGGTAAATCCCGACTTCGCGCACTTCTACCGCGAGCTCGAGTGGATGGGCCTGCAGCGGCACCTCAAGGTGCTCGGCATCTTCGCCCGCCTAACCTATCGCGACGGGAAGGCTAAGTACCTCGAGGACACGCCGCGCTTCGTGCGCTACGCGCGCGCCGTGGCCGAGCGCTACGGCCCGCTCGCACCGCTCGCCCGCCTGCTCGACGAGGTCGAAGGGGACGCGCCGAAGCGGGCAGGTTACACCTTCTAAGCGGGGGCATTCTGAGCGCAGCCAAGCCCGCGCCGACTTTTCCGCGCATCTCGATATGAAAGCAATGATTCTCGCGGCAGGAAAGGGCGAGAGGCTGCGCCCGCTCACCGACCGGGTGCCGAAGCCGCTCGTCGAGGTAAACGGAAAGGCGCTGATCGTCTGGCACCTGGAGCGGCTCGCGGCGACCGGCTTCGACGACATCGTCATCAACGTCTCGCACCTTGCCGATGCGATCATGGCGCGCGTCGGCGACGGCGCGGCGTTCGGCCCGCGCGTGTCGTGGTCGCGCGAGACCGAGCCGCTCGAGACCGCGGGCGCGATCGCGTTCGCGCGCGGCCTGCTCGGCGCCGAGCCGTTCCTGCTCGTCAACGGCGACATCTACGTCGAGTACGATTTCGCTCGACTGCGCGGGCACGCGCTCGGCGCGCGTCTCGCGCACCTGGTGCTGGTGCCGAATCCTCCCCACCATGCTGCGGGGGATTTCAGCCTGAGCGCCGGCGCGCTCGGCAACAACGCCGTGCCGCGATACACTTATTCGGGAATCGCGGTGCTCGCGCCCGAGCTGGTGGCCGGAGTGCGGTCCGGCGAGAAAACGCCGCTCGCGCCGCTGCTTCGAGAAGTCGCCGGGTGCAAGCGGGCATCGGGCGAGCTATATGAGGGTCTGTGGCGAGACGTCGGCAGCGCCGAGCGGCTCGCGGAACTGGACGCGTTGCTTCGCAACCGCCATGCCGAGCGGCCCTGACGTGGGCGATCGCGCGCCTTTGCGCGAGGCGGCTCGACTCCGCAACGGGACTAAGGAGTAAGACCGATGGACATGAACGAACCGACGCGGCACGCTGCGCTCTACGCGGAGCGGCGCGAGCGGCTCGCCCGCGCCATGCAGTCCGGCGTCGCCGTCATTCCGACGGCGCCGGAGCGCACCCGCAGCCGCGATACGCACTTCCCGTACCGCCACGACAGCTATTTCTACTACCTGACCGGATTCCCCGAGCCCGAAGCCGTGCTGGTGCTCGTCGCGGGCGACACGCCGCGATCGATGCTCTTTTGCCGCGAGCGCAACGAGGAGCGGGAGATCTGGGACGGATTCCGCTACGGCATCGAGGGTGCGCGCGAGCGTTTCGGCTTCGACGAGGCGCACCCGATCGCTGCCCTGGACGAGGTGATGCCACGCCTGCTCGCCGACCAGCCCGCGCTGTTCTATCCCGTCGGCGACGATATCGACTGGGACGCGCGCGCGATGCGCTGGCTGAACGCGGTGCGCGCGCAGGCGCGAGCCGGGATCGAGGCCCCGGGCAGGGTGCAGGACGTGCATTCGATTCTCGACGACATGCGCCTCCTCAAGGACACGCACGAGATCTCCGTGATGCGGCGCGCCGCGTCGATCTCCGCCTCGGCTCACCGCCGCATCATGCGCGAGACCCGATCCGGGCGTTTCGAGTACGAGCTGGAAGCCGAGCTGCTGCACGAGTTCCGGCGCCACGGCGCGAATTTTCCCGCCTATTGGCCGATCGTAGCCGGCGGCGTGAACGCGTGCACGCTGCACTATGTGTCGAACAGCGCGCACCTGGCCGCGGGCGAGCTGCTGCTGGTCGACGCCGGCTGCGAGTTCGAAGGCTACGCCGCAGACATCACGCGCACGTTCCCGGTGAGCGGGCGCTACAGCGCCGTGCAGCGCGAAGTCTACGAGCTCGTACTCGCCGCGCAGCAGGCCGCGATGGAGGCGATCCAACCGGGCCGCGCATGGATCGAGCCTCACGAGGCGGCGGTCAGGGTGCTCGCGCAAGGCATGCTCGATCTGAAGCTCCTGACGGGGAGCCTCGACGAAACGCTGGAGAAGGAAACGTACAAGCGCTTCTACATGCACCGCACCGGTCACTGGCTCGGGCTGGACGTGCACGATGCCGGCCAGTACAAGCGCGCCGGAACCTGGCGTACGTTCGAGCCCGGCATGACATTCACGGTCGAGCCCGGAATCTACATCCGCGCCGCCGCCGATGTGCCCGAGCCGCTGCGCAATATCGGCATCCGCATCGAGGACGACGTGCTGGTCACCGATAGCGGCTGCGAAGTGCTGACCGCGGAGGCGCCGAAGGCGATCGCGGACATCGAAGCGCTCATGCGCCATGGCTGAGGTCGAAATCGCCGTGCTCGGCGGCGGCCCCGTCGGTGG
>JBFGLA010000278.1:0-3777 GCA_041576355.1 Burkholderiales bacterium | reverse complement strand
GTAGGCGATCCGGAAGACATCGCGCAGGCGGTACACTTCCTCGCCAGCGCCCCCTTCGTCACCGGGCAGATCATCGCCGTGGACGGCGGGCGCTCGGTGTTCATATAGGAAGGAGCGCGCATGGCCTGGATCTGGCTCGGCATCGCGGGCGTGATGGAAATCGTGTGGGCAATCGGCCTCAAGTACACCGAGGGCTTCACACGGCTCTGGCCCTCGCTCGCCACCGGCGCGGCGATGGCGGCGAGCGTGTACTTCCTCGCGCTCGCGGTGAAGACGATCCCGATCGGCACCGCCTATGCCGTATGGACCGGTATCGGCGCGGCCGGCGTGGCGATCCTCGGCATCATTCTCTTCGGCGAGCCGCGCTCGCTCGCGCGATTCGCCTGCATCGGATTGATCATCGCCGGCATCGTCGGCCTGAAGATGGCGTCGCCCGAATGAGCGCCAAGCCCCTGGTGCAAGTGAAGCGCGACCCGCGCAAGCCCGAGCGCGAGGCGAACAAGCTCGCCAAGCGGCTGCGCCGCCAGGTCGGGGAGGCGATTGCCGACTTCAACCTGATCGAGGAAGGCGATCGGGTGATGGTCTGCCTCTCGGGCGGCAAGGACAGCTACGGGCTGCTCGACGTGCTCCTTCAATTGCGCGACAAGGCGCCGGTGCGCTTCGACCTGATCGCGGTGAATCTCGACCAGAAGCAGCCCGGATATCCCGCGCACGTTCTGCCCGAGTACCTCGCCGGCCGAGGCGTGCCGTTTCGCATCGTCGAGCAGGACACGTACTCGGTCGTCAAGCGCGTCATCCCCGAGGGCAAGACGATGTGCTCGCTCTGCTCGCGGCTGCGGCGCGGCGTCCTCTACCGCGTCGCCTGCGAGATCGGCGCGAGCAAGATCGCGCTCGGCCACCACCGCGACGACATCCTGGCGACGTTCTTCCTCAACCTCTTCTTCGGCGGCAAGCTGAAGGCGATGCCGGCCAAGCTCGTGAGCGACGACGGCCGGCACGTCGTCATCCGGCCGCTGGCGTATGCGGCGGAGGACGACCTCGCCGCCTACGCCGCGGCGAAGCGCTTTCCCATCATTCCGTGCACGCTGTGCGGCTCGCAGGAGACGCTGCAAAGGAAGGTCGTGCGGCAGATGCTCGGCGACTGGGAAAAGCGCCACCCGGGCCGGATCGAGTCGATCCTGCGCGCGCTCTCGGACGTGCGTCCGTCTCATCTCATGGACCGCAGCCTATTCGATTTCACGGGATTGAAGGCCACGGGAAGACCCGACCCCGAGGGCGACCACGCATTCGATCCGGCGCAGCTCGGCGAGCCGCTCTTCGCCGAAGAGTCCGACGTCGGCGCATGAAGACGACCGTCCTCGAATTGAGACGCAAGAAGGGCGCGCGGCTCGTGATGCTCACCGCCTACGATTACCCGAGCGCGAAGCTGGCCGCGGAAGCCGGCGTCGATGTCATCCTCGTCGGCGATTCGCTCGGGATGGTCGTGCTGGGTTACGAAACGACGGTCCCCGTGACGATGGAGGACATGCTCCACCACACGCGCGCCGCGCGGCGCGGGGCGCCGCAGGCCTTCATCGTCGGCGACATGCCGTTTCTTTCCTATGCGACGTACGAGGACGCGCTCGCCAACGCGGCGCGCTTCATGAAGGAGGCGGGCGCCGACTCGGTCAAGGTCGAAGGCGGGATCGAGGCGGTGCCGGTGATCGAGGCGCTCGTACGCGCCGGTGTCCCGGTGCTCGGGCACCTGGGGCTGACGCCGCAGACCGCTTCGGCGCTGGGCGGCTACAAGCTGCAGGGCAAGGACGAAGCGGGCGCGCGCCGCATCGTCGAGGATGCGGCGGCGCTCGAGCGCGCCGGCTGCTGGGGGATCGTGCTCGAGCTCGTTCCCGCGCCGCTCGCGCGCCTGGTGACCGAGCGCATCGCAATCCCGACCATCGGCATCGGCGCCGGGCCGCACACCGACGGCCAGGTGCTCGTGTTTCACGACCTCGTGGGTCTCTTCTCTGGATTCACGCCGAAGTTCGTCAAGCGCTACGCCGAGGCGGGAACGGCGATCCGCGACGCGATCGCGCAGTATGCGGCGGACGTGCGCCAGGGCGCGTTCCCGGCCGAAGAGCACAGCTTCGGACTGAGTGAAGAAGTCCTCAAGCGGCTCTACGGTGGGTGAGCCGCAACGGCGCAAAGGGTCGGGCTGTCTTCTAAGGCAATGACATTGCGGCGCAGCATCCGGCTCTTAGGCATCGGCTTACCCTTGGCGATGCTCGCGCTCGTGCTGGGGAGCGCGCTCGCCCGAATGAATAGCGACTGGCGCAGCGCGAGCCGCGAGCCCGTCGGGCTCGCCCCCGACCCGGCGACCACGCGAGAGGCGGTCATCCAGGCCTATGCCGCGCGCGCCGCGAGCTGGCGCGGAACCTTCGGGGTGCACAGCTGGATCGCCGCCAAGCCGGCCGATGCGGAGGCGTACACGGTCTACGAGCTGATCGGCTGGCGGCTGCGCTGGAGCGATTCGGCGGTGGTGATCCGGCAGCGAGCGCCGGATGCGCGCTGGTTCGGGAGCGAGCCCGAGTTGCTCGCGGAACTGCGCGGCGCGCAAGCGGATGCGCTCATTCCCCGCCTGGAGGAGGCCGCGCTCACCTATCCCTGGGCGGGCGAATACACCGTGTGGCCCGGCCCGAACTCGAACACCTTCACGGCGCACCTTGCGCGCGCGCTGCCCGAACTCAAGCTCGATCTTCCGCCGACCGCGATCGGCAAGGACTACCTGGGATCGAGCCTCGTCGCGAGAACGCCGAGCGGCACCGGCTACCAGTTCTCCGTTTTCGGCGCGTTCGGGGTGATGGCGGCCAGAGTCGAGGGGGTCGAGATCAACTTGCTGGGGCTCACTTTCGGGATCGATCCCCTGTCGCCGGCGCTGAAGCTGCCGGTCGCCGGCCGGCTTGGGCCGGCACGGTAGGGACTGTCGCCTGGCGGCGACAGTGTGGAGGCGAAGGCCTGAGAGGATTTCGAATTAACGCAATAGGCTAGAAGACGTAAGAAAGCTGATGTAGAGTCTTAAACAACTGTATGACGGCAGTGCAGTCGTTAGGGGCGACTGGAGAAGGGGAATCAGCGGGATTCTGCTGCTTTGCAGCAATGGTCTTTCCGTTATTCACGGAGGATCCCTGCCATCCGCTTGATTGGTCGCTTGGGTGTTCACTGGGGCGCTTGAGGGATTCGACGCGAAAACATATACGCACTGGTTCGCTCGGCCGGCGCTCTCGCCAGAAAAGATAACGACTCGTCCTAAACAACAATATTCAGTTGCAATGCGCTCGGTTTTGCCTGGAGGAGAGTCGGGAAAACCACCGTCCCGAAGCTAAGCGGTGGGGAGGAGATCTGTCAGTTAAGGGGTAGGTCTATATGACAGTTGGTGTGGAGGGATCTGCAGCAGTCGGGGAACGCCTGAAGGGATTTGCGCTGCCGCCGCTTTCGGACAGTGCGAATTCGCATCACACAGAGGAGCGCCTCCCGTTTTCCATCAGGGTTGCGCACGGTGACGAGGACATCTCAAAGGCAGTACGTGTTCGATACGCCGCATATGCGCGCCACGTCCCAGCGCTTGCCGAGAAGCTCAGGTTGCCGGAGGAGTTTGATTACCGGCAGGGATCGGCGGTGCTGCTTGCGGAATCGAGGCTCGACGGGTCTCCGCTCGGCACGATGCGTATCGAGACCAATCGGCACCGACCGCTCGCGGTCGAAAGCTCGGTGCAGCTTCCGGATTGGCTTCAGGGCACAAGC
>JBFGLA010000277.1:0-3792 GCA_041576355.1 Burkholderiales bacterium | reverse complement strand
GTAGCTCAGCTGGGAGAGCGTCGCGTTCGCAATGCGAAGGTCGGGAGTTCGATCCTCCTCCACTCCACCAGTCATCCCAAGGCCCGCCGCGCGCGGGCCTTTTCGCTGTGGGCGTCCGCGTCTCAGGACAGATCGACCGCGTGGCGCTTCAAGTCGGAAAGCGGCACGATCGCGAGCGTTTCCTCGTGCGTCGCGGCGAGTATTACCGGCGGCGCGACGCCCGCCTCGAGCGCCTCACGCCATCTTCCGGCGCACAGGCACCAGCGGTCGCCGGGCCGCAGGCCCGGAAATCCGTGCTCGGGCGCGGGGGTGCTCAGGTCGTTGCCGCGCCGGCGCGAGAACTCGAGGAACTCCCGCGTCACCTGCACGCACACGACGTGGATGCCGGTGTCCTCGTAGCCGGTGTTGCAGCAGCCGTCGCGGTAGAAGCCCGTCAGCGGGTCGACGCTGCACGGCGCGAGCGGCTCGCCGAATACGTTCTTCGCTTCGTTCATCGTTCCGTCGTCGATCCCACTTGAGGGCATCGACTATACCTCGACCTGCAGCGGCAGGATCACCATCTGCATTCCGCTCGCGTGCAGGCGCTGCTGCAGGACGAGCGCCGCCTGGTTGTGCAGCAGCCGGATCGCCCAGTTGTCGCGCCGGAAGACGAGCTTGGAGGTGAAGAAGATGCTGGTCGGGTAGCGCGCGCGCATCTTCTCGCACAGCTCGACGAAGCCCTCGATGGGATCGGTGCCGAACGCCAGGTGCGACTCGGCGGCGAGGCCGTTGGAGTGGCAGAAGTTCACGAAGTAGCTCAGCGCCACGTTCGCCTCGACCTGCATCGCCTCCATCTCCTCCTTGCCGCCGAAGGCGTGCGCGTCCACCGCGCGCGCATTGATGAAGACGAAGTTGCGGAAATGGCCCGGAAACATGCGCAGCACCCAGAGCAGCGCGTGCATGCCCCCGCCGCGCGAAGAGCCGACCATGAAGATGGCGGTCGGCGCCTGCGGGTCGAGCGCCGGCCGCTCGGCGACCGAGCCGAACGGAATGTTCTCGAATTGCTCGTCGATGCGGCGGATGGTGGTCTTCGTCCAGTCGTAGTGGCGGCGGATCGCGATGCACAGCGCGACCAGCAGGGCGAGGATGGCGAGCGCGGCCCATCCCCCCTCGTCGAAGCGCTCGACCGCGAGCAGGACGAGGATGACCGCGCACACCGCGAAGCCGGTGAGCGAAAGCGCGAGCCGGTCGAGCCGGCGCGCCTTGCCGCGGCGCGACCACCAGTAGACCGTGAGGCCCCAGAGCGAAACCGAAAACGTGAGAAAGACGCTGATCGAGTAGAGCACCACGAGCAGCGTGACGCTGCCGCCGGTCGCCCACAGCACCGCGAACGCGGCGAGCCCGAGCACGATGATTCCGTTCTCGGCCACCAGGCGCGTGGAGAGGTAGCGGAACTGATGCGGCACCCAGGAATCGACCGCCATGTTGGCGAGCACCGCCGGGCCGCCGAGAAACCCGGTGTTCGCCGCGACGAAAAGCAGTCCTGCCTCGAGCGCGAGCACGACGAGGAGCGCGCCTTGGTGCGCGAACGGCGTGTCGAATCCCATTTCCATCAATACCGCGCCGAAGGCGAGCGCGTTGTAGGTCTTGCCTTCCACGTGCGTCACATCCCAGAGCAGATAGAGCAGGATGATGCCGCCCGCGGTGAAGGCGAGCGAGGCCGCCATGTACACCATGGCGAGCTTGCCGGTGTGTACGCGCGGTTCGGCGAGGACATTGACGTTGTTCGACACCGCCTCCAGACCCGTATAAGTACCGCTGCCCTGCGCATAGGCGAGCAGCAGAAACGCGGCGAGCGGCGCCCAGCCGATGGCCGCCGCGACGCTTTGCGTCTCCGTGAGCGTCTCCGGAATGAGCAGCTCGAAGCGCCCCGCGTGCGCGAGCACTCCGTAGACGATGAGCACGGCGTGCGTGATCACGAAGCCGAGGAAGATCGGCAGTAGGACCTTGATCGCCTCCTTCATGCCGCGCAGGTTGAGCACGAGCAGGACGACCACGATCGCGAGCCCGGCGGCGAGCTTGAACCTGAGCAGCGACACCGGCAGCAGCGAAAAAAGCGCGTCGACCCCCGCCGCGACCGAGATCGAGATCGTGAGCACGTAGTCGACGAGCAGCGCCGCGCCGGAAACGAGTCCCGCGTGCGGGCCGAGCAGTTGCGTCGCTACGCGGTAGCCGCCGCCGCCCGTGGGGAAGAGCTCGATGACCTGGTTGTAGGCGAGCGCGATGATGAACACCGTGATCATGGTCGCGATCGCGAGATACAGACCCAGGTGCGTGTGCTCGCCGAGCGCGCGGAAGGCTTCCTCGGGACCGTAGGCGGAGGACGAGATGCCGTCCGCTCCCAGTCCCACCCAGGCGAAGAACGCGGCGAGGGCGATGCTGTGCCGGGTCTTGGGGCTGAGCGGATCGAGCGGCGCGCCGACGACGAACTGGCGCAGGCTTTGGGCGAAGGTCACGCGCCGAGCCGCTTCTCCAGCCGCCGGGCGAAGACCGTCATCTCCTTCTCCGCCTGCCGGTCGCCCTTGGCGCGCGCCGCGTCGATGCCCCGGCGGTAGGCTTCAAGCGCCTCCTGGGCGAGCGCGCCTTCCTCGAGCGCCTTGCCGAGCGCTTTCCACGCCGCGGAATAGCGGGGGTCGCGCGCCACCGCTTCGCGCAGGTGCTCCGCCGCGCGCGCGGGATCGCCCGACTTCAGGTACTCGATGCCCAGCGAGTAGCGCAGCAGCGCTCCGTCGCGCGGCGTGCCGAGGAGCTTTTCGAGATTGGCGATCTGGGGCGAGCCCATTTAAGATAGCCGCACGTGCCCGGCTGCAGGCAGGCGAGGTCGACTGAAGACTTTGCTGGGCGAATTCTACTCTCGGTGCCAACATGAAAACCGCGATTCAATCCCAGGACGCCCCCGCTGCGATCGGCGCTTACTCGCAGGCGGTTAGGGCGGGCGACACCGTGTACTTGTCGGGGCAGATCGGCTTCGATCCGGCGACCATGCAGCTGGTCGAGGGAATCGAGGCGCAGATACACCGTGTGTTTCGCAACCTCGCCGCGGTCGCGAAAGCCTCGGGCCTGGGGCTCGAGCACGCCGTGCGCATGACGGTCTATCTCACCGATCTGGCGCATTTCGCAAAGGTGAACGAGATCATGGCGCAGCACGTGAAGGAGCCGTACCCGGCGCGCGCAGCCGTCGGCGTCGCCAGCCTGCCGCGCGGGGCGCTGGTCGAGATCGACGCGATCCTCTACGCGGGGTGAGCGCGGCGCGGCGACCGGTCCCGCGCCCGGAGCCCGGCGCGCTCCCGCCCGCGCTCGCGAAGAAACTCGCGAAGCTCGGCATCGGCACGCGGGCGGAACTCGTCCTGCATCTGCCGCTGCGTTACGAGGACGAAACGAAGATCGTTCCGCTCGCCGAGGCACGGCCCGGGGCGCCGGCGCTGGTCGAGGCGAGGGTCGTGCGCGCCGAGGTGGTCTACCGGCCCAGGCGCCAGCTCATCGTGCACGCGGTGGACGAGACGCGCGAACGCGGCGGCACGCTCGCGCTGCGCTTCTTCAATTTCTACGGCAGCCAGCTGAAGCAATTCGAGCGCGCGGCCGGGGAGGGCCTGCGCGTGCGCGCGTTCGGCGAGGTGCGCGCCGGCTGGTTCGGAGCCGAGATGGCGCATCCGCGCTATCGTCTGGCGCGGGAGGGCGAGCCGCTGCCCGCCTCGCTCACCCCGATCTATCCCACGACCGCGGGGCTCGCGCAGCCGGTCCTGCGCAAGCTGG
>JBFGLA010000276.1:0-3800 GCA_041576355.1 Burkholderiales bacterium | reverse complement strand
TGCCGGGCCGAAGGAGGTGCGCGCCTGGACGGTGCCAGTCGGCGCTTCCGCGCCGCAGGCGGCTGGGGTGATCCACACCGATTTCGAGCGCGGCTTCATTCGCGCGGAAGTCGTCAAGTACGACGACTACGTCGCCTGCAAGGGCGAGCAGGGCGCGAAGGAGGCGGGGAAGCTACGCGTGGAAGGGAAAGACTACGTCGTGCGCGACGGCGATGTGATGCATTTCAGGTTCAACGTCTGATATTGCTGAGCGATTCTGCTTAACGTATCACCGGCACCTCCCGCGCCCTGGCCGGCCAAACGCCGCGCTCGATCGCGCGCGCGCCCTCGAACGCCAGATAGCTCTGCGAGCCGTAGTGCGGCAGCGGCCGAGCGAGCGCTTCGAGCGACGCGGCATCGCGAGCCGAAATTGCCGCCACAGGCGGTTCCTCCCCGCCTCGCGGGACGGTCCACACCTGCGCGGAGCCGCGAGTCGCGAGCCAGGCCGGCCGCTCGGGGAGCTTCAACCGCGCCAGCGCTTTGTCGATATCTGCATGCAAGCCAACTAGGAGGACTGGCGCGCGGTCGAACGCCGCATCGGCGATGGATGTTCGACGCGGCGGGGTTTCGAATAAGGCTCGAGCGAGCGTACGCGCGGCCGCGCCGACCTCAGGTTCATCGGAGACGATCACCAACCGCGGCGCGCGCGCGAGAACCCATTCCCGCAGGATCGGCGGCAGTTCCTCGCGCTCCAGCAGGCGCCAGACGCGGAGCTCGGGATCGAGCCGCACGCTGTCCGCAATCCCGCCGACGTCGAGCGTGACCATCTGCCGCTCGCGATCGATCTCCACCCAGCGTATTTCGGGGCGCGCCCCGGAGACGATCTCCACCGGCACGCGTAATTTGTACGCCGGAGTAGACTGCTCGATCGCGAGTGCCAACTGGGTGCTATCCCCCGAGGCGCGCGCCCGGGCCTCCGCGATTTGCAGCGCAGGTCCGCCGGCGCGATTCAGCCACTGATCGAAGAAACCTTCGAGCGATCGGCCCGACGCTTCCTCGAATGCGGCGCGCAGGTCGTCCCACGACGCAATCCGGAATCGGTGCGTCCGCCAGAAAATCCGGATGCCGCGCTCGAACGCATCCTCGCCGATCCAGTCGCGCAGCATGAGGAATACCATCGCGGACTTCCCGTAGCCGACCGTAGCCGCGGCGCCGTGGGTGCGGGAGCGAAAGCTCGCAAGCGTCTGCTGCGCGCCCCGAGGAAGCGAGGCGAAATCACGCAGCCACGCAAGGCGCATTTCGCGCGCGGCCACGGGCGATTCGCTCTCCTTGTACGCGTAGTCCGCCATGAAGGTCGTAAGGCCCTCGCTCCAGTTGCCCCGGCCGTAGTCGGGGTAAACGCCGTTTCCCCACCAGTTGTGCAGGACCTCGTGCCCGAGCGAGGTCGCGCGGATGAAAGGCAACTTGAGCACCCGCGCGCCGAGATAGGTGAGGGTGGGCATGCCGTACCCGGTGGGAAGCGGGCTCGCGACGATGGAGAATTCGGTGTGGGGGTACGCTCCGATGCGTCGGCTGTAGAGCTCGATGTAGCGCCGGCTGTCTTCCAGATAGCCTTGCGCAAGCGGTTCGAGATCCGGGTAGAAGTAGGTTCTCAGGCGAACGGGCGCAGCATCGGCGCGCGGCACGATAAGCTCGCGCACCGAATACGGACCGGCCATGAGATCGATGCCATCCGTCGGGTGGCCGAATTCGAACGTCGCGATGTACCGGTTCGCATCGGGCGGCGTTTCGGACGCGAGCCGGCCTGCCACGAGCCCGCGTTGATCCGAAGTCAGCGCCAACGTGACGCGATAAGTGAAAAGCTCGGCCGGCGCGGGATACCAGCCGCTTGCGGCCGAGAGAAAGCTGCCGTCGTTCGACGCCATCGGCGGCAGCCTCCCAAGCACGCCCCGATGGTCGAGCGCGCGATCGAGCGGCGGCAGCTTGCCGCCGTATTCGATGCGCAGCTTCGCGCCCGGCCTCGCGGCGACGCGCCAGATCTGTCTATCGGCCTCGCGTCGCTCCGGGACGATCGCGGCTTGCGTGCCGTCCACCAGAATCCGGGTGACTTCGAGCGATCGGTACAGCGAGAAGCGCAGGTCTGTACCAGCATCGAGCTCGGCGGCGGCACGCAGTTCCCGTGCGGCGGGATCGAGCCGCACGTCGAGCTCCAGATGTGGCGTTGCGGCGAACCCGGAAGACGCGGCAAGCGAGAGACCCAACAGCGTGGCCGGCCGCAGCCACGGCAACATCATGGCTTGGGGGGAAACTTGACGACGAAATCCACCGCCTTTCCGTCCCGCTTGACCTGGATCGGCAGCCAAGTCCCCTCGGGTTGTGCCCTCACTGCCGCGATCACGGCGGCTAGTTGAGTCACCCGCACACCCGCGATCATCGCGATCGAGTCTCCGGCCCGAAGGCCGGTTCTCTCGGCGAGGCTTCCTTCCGTCACGTCCACGATCGTGACTCCGTCCTTTGCCTGCTCGAGCCTTACGCCCAAGCGCGGCGGAGGCGGCTTTTCCGCCTGTGCTTCGGGCAATGCGAAGACGGCGTCGGCAAGTCCGGGCGCGATCTCCTTGCAGTCGCCATGGGCGCTGAACGGAAGCAAGGTGCCGATACGCTTCACGCCGAGGTCGCGCAACTGATGCGGTACGCCGTATCCATGCCGGATATGGCCTCCGCCCATGATTCCCACCACGAGCGGTTGCTCGGCCACGGTGCTGCCGAGCCGATTTGCCATCGCCTCGGCCATTGCCCGGTCCCAAGTCGTCTGCGAATCGACGAAGTTCAGGAACTCGCTATCCGTGCGCTGCGGGGTGTCGCCGCCGCGCTTCTGCGCCCGAGGGTGCTCTTTATAGATCTCGAACAGATAATCCTTGTAGGCATCGGTTGCCGGCGCTGGCCGCGTGACGCCTTCCTTCTGCGAATCCGGAACGTCCTCCCAGCCCTTCTCCGAGATTGCCCGCGTCAGCTCGCGGTTGACGTTGAGCGCCACGATCGGTATCCGGTTGATGCGCGCGAACTGCAGCAGCGGCATATACAGGTCGGGCGGAAGGTTCCACACCTTTTCCCATTCGGATTCCTCGAGAAAGGCTTTCTCGGACAGCGCTCCTGCGATCCAGCGCTCGAGCACCGGCTGCACGCGGCGCGGGAACGATTCGAACCCGATCACCATTCGCGGCCGCAAGACGTGCAACGCAGCGAGCGTCTGCAGCTGCCAGCGATGGTGGTCGGCGGCGTCGTGATGCTCGCCGAGAAGGACAACCTCCCTGCGCGCCATGGTCGTGAGAAGCTCGGTCGCCGAAACGGGACGGGGAGATTTGCCGTCGAGCGCAAACCAGGTTGCCGGCGAGAGGCAGCTCTGCGCCGAGAAAACTGCGCTAACCGCCGTATCAGCGCGAGCCGGGGCGGAAAACCAGGCCGCTGCGCCTGCCAAAGCGAGTGCTGCGGCTCTTCGCAGGATTGCTGTCATGTCGGTCGGCGTGAGGCGGGAGGCATGGCAGCTGGGATCTGCCACTACCCGAGCATACGACGCCTTGCTACCTTAGCGCGAATACGACCGTCCAGGCTCTGATCCGCGTCAACTTCCCGCCGTCTGTTCTCCCGCGAGCGCGGCCGGAGCGCCAACGGGCGCCCGCCTCATCGCGCGGCGGCGGTCGTGCTCCTGCAGGTGGCGCTTGCGCACGCGTATCGTCTTCGGCGTGATTTCGACCAGTTCGTCGTCGTCGATGAATTCAACGGCGAACTCCAGTGTGAGCCGACCCGGCGGGGTCAGGAGCACG
>JBFGLA010000275.1:0-3810 GCA_041576355.1 Burkholderiales bacterium | reverse complement strand
TGCTCGGGCACTACGCGCGCGGCCTCGGGCTTTTCCCGCTCGAGACCGCGGTCCACAAGATGACCGGGCTCACCGCCAAGACCTTCGGGCTCGAAGGCCGCGGCGTGCTGAAGGAAGGCCATGCAGCCGACATCGTCGTGTTCGATGCGGGGACGGTGGAAGACGCCGCGAGCTTCGCGCGGCCGATCGAGCCGGCGAAGGGAATCGACACCGTGATCGTCAACGGCGAGATCGTCTGGTGCGAGGGAAGATCGACCGGCGCGCGGCCGGGGCGGGTGCTTGGGCGGGGGTGAGGCGGCAAGGCCTCTGCATGCGGGACGCCTCGCGCGCTTTCTAGACGACAAGGAATAGTTGCGCATATACTATGCGCATTCTCATGCGCATGACGATCCCATGAGCGCAACCACCGCGCGCCGGCGCAAGAAGGCCGCCAACCTGAGCGTCGACGAAGCGCTGCTCGCGCGCGCGCGGCGGATGAAGCTGAACCTGTCGCAGGTGCTCGAGGAGGGCCTCGCCGAGGCGATCCGGCGCGAGGAACGCGCCGAATGGCTCAGGAAGAACCGCGCCGCGCTCGAGGCCTACAACGAGCACATCGAGAAGCACGGCGTCTTCAGCGACGGGCTGCGCTCGTTCTGATGGCGCAGTTCGACGTCTACCGCAACGCCAGCGCCGCGACCCGGGCGCGGATTCCCTACCTGCTCGACGTCCAGTCGGATCTGCTCGACCCGCTCGCGACGCGGGTCGTGGTGCCGCTGTGCAAGCCCGAAGTGCTGTCGGGCAAGCCGGCCGAGCGGCTCAATCCCGCGTTCGAAATCGAAGGCCGCAAGGTTCTCATGTTGACGCCGGAGCTCGCGGGCGTTGCGCGCAAGCTCCTGGGCGATCGGGTCGCCGGCCTCGCGCACGAGCGCCGGGCGATCATCGCCGCGCTCGACCTCGTGTTTACCGGGATCTGAACGCGACCCTCGAACGCGAACGCTGGACGCGCTGGCGGACTTTGCGTTACTTCTTGCACGGCCCGATGCGCCGGCCGGTGATTTTCATCGTCGCCGCCTTGCCGCCGGCGGCGAAGGTCTGCGTCGCCTCCATGGTGCTGCCGCGATAGGTGCCCTTGCCCTGGACTTCCGAGACTTCATTGCCGCGCGTGCAGCGCACGGTCCAGGTGGCGCTGTCGCTGGAAACGAACTGGTGCGTGGTCTTGCAGCGCTCGCCGCCGGGTCCGGTATTCGCGCCCTGCGGCACCGGATTGTCGTGGCTCATGCAGGCCTTGAACGTCTGCGCCGGCATGTTCGGGGGCATGCCCGGCATCTCCATCCGGCTCTGGAACTCCCATTCGCCTTCGTCGATCCTGGGCGACTGGGCGTAGCCCGGGAGGGCGATCAGAAGGCCGGCGATGATCGTCAAGGTGCAGGTTTGCATCGGGTTCTCCTCGCGCGGCGGACGCTGGCAGCGTCCCGGGCGGCGGTATTGTCGACCGTGCCGTCACTTGTGCCAATAGCAGCGCGGCCGCGCTTGGTACAATGCGCTTCGTTCATCCACTTCCTCTCACCCCGAAGCTGGCCACGGCCGGCTTTTTTGTTTTCCGGAATCCCCATGATCGTCGCCTCCGGCATCGCCATGCAGTACGGGGCCAAGCCCCTGTTCGAGAACGTCTCCGTGAAGTTCGGCGGCGGCAACCGCTACGGCCTCATCGGCGCCAACGGCTGCGGCAAGTCGACCTTCATGAAGATCCTCGGCGGCGAGATCGAGCCGAGCGCGGGCACGGTGGCGATCGACGCGAACGAGCGCGTGGGACGGCTCGCCCAGGACCAGTTCGCCTACGAGGCCGAGCGCGTGCTCGACGTGGTGCTGATGGGCCACGCCGAGATGTGGCGCGCGATGCGCGAACGCGACGCGATCTACGCAAATCCCGAAGCGAGCGAAGAGGATTACCTGCGCGCGGCGGAGCTCGAGGCGAAGTACGCGGAGGCCGGCGGCTACACGTCGGAGGCGCGCGCGGCCGAGCTGCTGCTCGGACTGGGGGTGCCCACCGCGCAGCACGACGGGCCGATGAGCGCGGTCGCCCCGGGCTGGAAGCTGCGCGTGCTGCTCGCGCAGGCGCTCTTCGGCGATCCGGACATCCTGCTGCTGGATGAGCCGACCAACAACCTCGACATCCACAGCATCCGCTGGCTGGAAGACGTGTTGAACCGCCGCACGAGCACGATGGTGATCATCTCGCACGACCGGCATTTCCTCTCCAGCGTGTGCACGCACATGGCCGACGTCGACTACGGCGCGATCCGCGTCTACCCCGGCAGCTACGACGACTACATGGAGGCCGCGACGCTCGCGCGCCAGCAGCAGCAGAACGCCAACGCGCGCGCCAAGGACCGCATCGCCGACCTGGAGGAGTTCGTGCGGCGCTTTCGCGCGCACAAGGCAAAAGCGCGCCAGGCGACCTCGCGCCTGAAGCAGATCGAGAAGCTCAAGGTGGAGGACGTGAAGCCTTCCAGCCGCCAGTACCCGTTCATCCGCTTTCTCGTCGATCCGAAGGAAAAGCTGCACCGGCTGGCGCTGGAAGCGAAGGGCCTCGCGAAGGGCTACGAGAAGGGCCGGCCGCTCTTCAAGGGGGTCGATCTCTCGATCGAGGCGGGCGAGAAGGTCGCGATCATCGGCCCGAACGGCGTGGGCAAGACGACGCTTTTGCGCGCTCTCCTGCCGCGCGAGCTGCCCGGCAGCCTCGCGCCCGACGCCGGCACGGTGAAGTGGGCGGAGAAGGCGCGCCCGGGCTACTGGGCGCAGGACCCCGCCGCCGAGTTCGCGGCGCAGGAGACCCTCGCCGATTGGATGGGACGCTGGCGCCGCGACGACGACGAGCAGATCGTGCGCGCCACGCTCGGGCAGCTCCTCTTCTCGGGCGACGAGCAGAAGAAGTCGGTCAAGGTGATCTCGGGCGGCGAGGCGCAGCGCATGATGATCGGCAGGCTCGTGCTCGCGATGCCGAACGTGATGCTGCTCGACGAGCCGACCAACCACCTCGACATGGAGTCGATCGAGTCGCTCAACACCGCGCTCGACAAGTATTCCGGGACGCTCGTTTTCGTCTCGCACGACCGCGAGTTCGTCTCCTCGCTCGCCACGCGCGTCATCGAGCTCAAGCCCGGGGCGGCGGGCGCCCCGGCCGCGGTGATCGACTACCGCGGCGGCTACGAGGACTACCTCGAGCGCGAAAGCGCGGCGCTGGCCGCCTAGCGGGTACCGGATTCAAGAACTGTGTTACATTGAGCGCCGCAGGATCTCAAGTAGTGGATGCCCGTCCCTTCCAAGCCGTCTCGTGCGGTCCCCTAGTGGCAGTCAGTTCCCTTTCTTGATCATCGTGCCCGAAGCGGGGCTCGGTCAGTCTCGCAAACGCTGCAACTTCAAAGATAGGAAATGACATGGCTACAGGTACCGTAAAGTGGTTCAACGACTCCAAGGGCTTCGGATTCATCACGCCGGATGACGGCAGCAAGGATCTGTTCGCCCATCACAGCTCGATCCAGATGAGCGGCTACAAATCGCTGCAAGAGGGACAGAAGGTCTCCTTCGACGTGACGCAGGGCCAGAAGGGCCCGGCCGCGGCGAACATCAAGGCGATCTGACGGCAGCGCGGCGAGCGCCGCGCAGGCAGGAAAAGCCCGGGAAACCGGGCTTTTTGCTTTTTGGAGTCGCGCGGGGCCAGCGGGTCGCCGGCCTCGCGACATGGCGCGCGACGACGAAGCGTGAATGCGCCCGATTCTGGTGCACGATGCCTCCCCTTCGTTCTGCCCGGAATCACCCGGGCCGCCCCGG
>JBFGLA010000274.1:0-3817 GCA_041576355.1 Burkholderiales bacterium | reverse complement strand
TCATTTCCGGCCTATATCGACCGGATAGACTTTCGATCTGGCGATCGGATAAGGATACGGCACCGATTCAAATGAACGGAGCGCGAACGATCACGCAGACCGGCGTCTACCGGGCCCTCGCGGCGCTGGCCCTGGTGTCGGCGCTCGCCGGCTGCGGGCTGCTGCAACGCCCCGCGGCACCCGAGAACAAGGGCGGACCGACTCTCGCCGCGGCTCTGCGCCAATACGAGGAAGGGCAATACGTCGAGTCCGCGCGCATGCTGCAGAACGCGATCGATCAGGGTCTCGCCGATAGGGAGCGCATCGCCGCCTACAAGCATCTAGCGTTCATTCACTGCGCCGAAGGCCGCGAGCGGCAGTGCCGCGAGCAGTTCCGCAAGGCGCTCGCGATTGATCCCCGGATGGAACTCGCGCCGACCGAGGCCGGCCATCCGGTATGGGGTCCGGTGTTCCGCGCCCTGAAATCTGGACGCTGAATGCTGTCCGGGAATCTCCCCCCGATCGAAACACCGAAACTCGAGCGCTACGAGATCATCTCGGAAATCGGTCGAGGTGCGATGGGGGTCGTCTACAAGGCCCTCGACACGGTGCTCGAGCGCACCGTGGCCATCAAGACGATCAACATGGTGGTCGAGGGCGAGGGCATCGGCCATTACGAGGCGCGCTTCTATCACGAGGCGCGCGCCGCCGGCGGGCTCAACCACCCGAACATCGTCACGATCTACGACATCGGCAAGAGCGGCGACATCGCCTACATGGCGATGGAATTCATCGAAGGGCAGGAACTGCGGATCATGCTCGCCGGCGGACGGCCGCTCCCGGTCGCGCAGGCGGTTTCGATCGCCGCCCAGGTCTCCGAGGGATTGTCGTTCGCGCACGATCGGGGCATCGTTCATCGCGACATCAAGCCCGCGAACATCATGGTGGTCGCCGACAAGCCGGTGAAGATCACCGACTTCGGGATCGCCCGCATGCGTGCTTCGACCGAACTCACGCAAGCCGGCACGATGCTGGGTTCGCCGAAATACATGTCCCCGGAGCAGGCGCTCGGCAAGCGCGCCGACCATCGCTCTGACCTGTTCTCGCTCGGCGTGATCCTGTACGAGATGCTGGTCGGCACGGCCCCGTTCAAAGGCGAGAACGTCAACGCGATCATGTATCAGATCGTCAACTTCGCCCCTCCCGCGCCGAGCGTGCTGAATCAGACGGTACCCCAGATTCTCGATTACATCGTCGCGCGCATGCTCGCCAAGTCAACCGAGGACCGCTACCAGAGCGCCTCGGAGGCGGCGCGCGACTTGCGCGAATGCGAGCGCCAGCTCGGCCTGGGCGTCGGGCCGCCGCGCGCGCTCGATCTTCCTCCCGGAGCGCTGTCCGCCGGCTCGGAAGTCATCCTGCTCGACACCATCGCCAAGACCCTGGTGCTCTCGCAGAGCGCGGATCGCACGCGCCGCGGCGACGATGAGCCAGAGCAAGGCACCGAGCTGCCGCAGAGCCCGGTCTCGCGCACCCTGGACTCGGCCGAAGGAACGCGGCAGCTCGAGAAGTTGACCGGGCTGCCGGTCGAGTCCGCCCAGGAAACCGCGGTCCAGCTTCCCGGTCTGCGCCGCCCCGTACCGGGCCGCAACCCGGAGGGTCGCGGCTGGCGACGGCGCGACTGGCTGCTCGTCGGCGGCGCCACGCTCCTCGGTCTCGCGGTCGGGGGCGTGATCGTCAAGGGCCGCCGGCGCTGAATTCCGCGCGGCGGCCTGAGCGCTCGCCGGCGGGACTGACTCGCTCTGGATCACGAGATCCGCGCTCAAGCGCGGAGCGGGATTACCCGGTTCGCGGCGCCGGTGAGGGCGACTGCGCTACCATCAACCCGTGCAGCAAGGTCCGGACCATCCCCGCCCGCTTTGGGCAATTCCGATGATCGCCGGGTTGCTCCCGGCGGTGGCGGCGCTTGTTGCACTATATCTTTCCGTGCGCCTCGACCTCATACCGGCCTGCAATCCGCTCATCGAAGGCTGCGTCTCGATCAGTCGGGCGGCTCGGCACGACCTGTCGAACTACATCTTTCGGGCGCTGGTACTGCCGGCCGCCGTGCTGCAGGGGCTGACCTGGATGCTGTGCACCGGTTGGCTGAAGGGCCTTGGGGCCCGTCCGGATTATTCGCTTCAGGTGCTGCCGTGGCTGGGGGTGCTAGCGGCGGTTTTCCTTGTGCTGTACGGGACCTTCCTCGGTACCGAGGGCGAGGTCTACCGCTGGATGCGTCGCTACGGGGTGGTGTTCTATTTTGGCTTCACCTGCATCTGCATGGTGATTTCGGCCGGGCATCTGTTCCGCCTCGCGCGGTCCGGCTCGATCTCGCCGCCGATGCGCCTCGATCGTGTGCTCGTGGGCCTGTGCATCGCGCTGCTCGCGCTCGGACTGGCGAGCGCGTTCTCGCCGCTCTATGTCCCGAACCAGCAGACTAAGGATCGAGTCGAGAATGTGCTGGAGTGGAACGGAGCCCTGATTTTCACGCTGTTCTTCCTGTCGCTCGCGTGGCTATGGCGTGCGACCGGGTTCGGCGTACGGTTGACGATGGAACGGCGATAGCATGGAAAGAGGCGAAACGCAGCTGCCCTTTCTCGATCGCCTCGATGACGCGGCGCGCAATCTGCTGCTGTCCATCGCGCGGCCCGTGTCGTTCACGCGCGGCGCCCGCCTCGTGCGCGCGGGCGATGCCTCGCGCGGCGCGTACGTGCTGCGCGAAGGCGAAGCGGAAGCCAGCGTGGTGCTGCCGGGCGGCGAGCGGCTGAGCGTCGCGAAGCTCGAGCCGGGCAGCCTCTTCGGTGAGACGGCGCTCTTCGAGCGCGGCACCGCCACGGCGACGGTGACGGCGAGCACCAACGTCGCCGGCTGGTTTCTCGCTCGTGACGACTTCCGTGCCCTGGCGGCGCAGCGCTCGCCGGAGGCGCAGCGCGTGCAGCATGCGCTCGCCCTCATCCTGATGCAGAAGCTGCGTGCGATAAACGCCAAAGTGCTGGAGGTCGCGGCGCCGGAGGACAGGCCGGCGGTGAAGTCCGCAATTGCGGATCCGCTGGCGGCGACCAAGCGCGCGAAGAAGAGCACCTTCGATTTCAAGCCCTTCCTGCCCCTCCTGCCCGTGTTCGAGGGCTTTGACGACACCGAGGTCGCGCAAGTTCTCGATGTCTCCCGGCTGCTGGAGCTGCCGCGCGGGCACGCCGTGTTCGCCGCCGGCCAGCCCTCCGCGGCCGCGTTCGTTGTGCTGCGCGGCGCGGTCGAGATACGAGCCGGCCATGTGCAACGCGAGCGGCGCATGGCGGTGCTCGGCCCCGGGCAGCTCTTCGGCTTCATGAGCCTGATAGAGGGCGCCACGCACGGCTCCACGGCGAGCGTGCGCGAAGCGGCGCTGCTGCTGGAGATTCCGCGCGCCGCGTTCGAGGCGCTCTATTTCGGCGCCAGCCCGGTATCCACGGAACTGCAGCACGCCATTCAGCGCAGCCTGCTCGCCTCGCTCGCGCAGACGAACCGCCATCTCACGCGCCTCATCAGCCTGGCGCGGCTGCGCGGCGCGCGCCGCGAAGGCGACAAGCTGGAAACCGCGCTCGGCGGCCAGATCGTCGCCGCGCCCGACTAGTCGAGCTCGCGCAGTGCGATCGCCGGCTGGCCGTTGCGGCGAAGCGTGGTGTGCAGCATCGAGTACTCGGGCACCTCGACCCAGGCCGAAACATCGCGCGTGAGCGGCTCGGAGGCGACGAGCACCGAATCCGCGTTCTCGCTGCCGCCGGTCATCTTCCACTCGTCATCGTGCAGACCGTAGTCGCGCCCG
>JBFGLA010000273.1:0-3817 GCA_041576355.1 Burkholderiales bacterium | reverse complement strand
GCGCACTCCTGGCGCGCCGCCGCATAATCGGCCCGCACCAGAAAGATCGCGGCGCGCCAGGCGTGCGCTTCGGCGAGTTTCGGATCCTGCTCGAGGGCAGCTGCGAAATCCTCCAGCGCCGCTTCGAAATGGTGCCGATACTGCCGCAGCATCCCGCGTATGGAACGCAGGCCGGCCGGAAGGGGCTCCGGAAAGCGGGCGATCACCGCTTCGGCATAGCCTACATAGCGCGGATCTCCGCGTGCCATGGCGAGGTCGAAGTAGCGCCGGGCGAGCCGGCCGGCCGGAAGCGGATCATCTGCAGCGGCGGCCATCGCCGCCCGCAAGGCGAGCAGCTCGCGGGCACTGGCGTCGCCCGCGCGCGACGGCAGGCGCTCCAGGACTTCGGCGTCGTCGCTCGGCGTGCGGGGTGCGGCATCCGCGTACGAAACCAGCACCCCTGCGGAAACGGTTGCAAGGAGGGCAAGAATTCGAAACCGGGGGAAACAGGCCGACTTGTCCGCAGGCATCCGTGCTATATCTTTTAGTGCGCCCGATACCGGGCGTGCATTTTCCAACAAATCCAGAGGAGTATCACATGAGCAAGATTTTGCACCTCCTGATCGCAGCCGCCTTCGTCACCGGCTCGGCTGGCTCCTTCGCTGCCTCGCATGGCGGCGCCGCCAAGGGCGAGATGAAGATGGAAGAGAAGAAGGAAATGATGGAAGAGAAGAAGGAAATGATGGAAGAGAAGAAGGAAATGATGGAAGAGAAGAAAGGGGAGCACAAGGAAATGATGGAAGAGAAGAAAGAAGAGAAGAAGCCCGCGAAATAAGGCGTCATCTTCGAGTAATGAAATGCGGGCCGGGGCCCGCATTTTCTTTTGCTTCGTGGCGTTCCGCAGTGGCTTGATGCCCGCGACTCGCGCCACCCTGAGCGACACGGATATGAGTCCCGGGGCCGAAATCTTCCTTATCGGCATTCCATCCGTAACCGGTAACCCAGCGGCGTTCTTCCCACCGCGCGCGCGATGGCAAAAACTGCTCCCCAGGCAGATTACACACGGGAGCAAGAGCGATGGCGGGAGCGAACAAGGGCAAGGGATCGAGGCGTAGCCGGCAGGAATGGCGATCCTTGTTGGCGAAATTTGACGGTAGCGGCCTGGGCGTTGCCGCCTTCTGCCGACGCGAAGCGATCAGTGCAGCGAGCCTGTACCGCTGGCGCGGTTTGCTCAGCGCCGTCGGCAATGACGGCGGAACCGAGGTCGTCAGCAAAACGGCGGCATTCGTCGATGTCGGCGCGCTCAGTGCGGCGGCACCGCGAATCGATCTCAAACTCGACCTCGGCGACGGCCTGGTTTTGCACCTGGTGCGCCGCTGATGTTCTTCCCGGAGGGCCAGGTCCGCGTGCATGTCTATGGTCGCCCGGTCGACATGCGCAAATCGTTCGACGGTCTGTACGCCCTGACCCGCAAGGAACTCGGTCAGGATCCGCTGAACGGCCGACTGTTTGTCTTCATCAATCGCCGCGCCACACAGATGAAGGTCCTCTACTGGGATCGCACAGGTTTCTGCGTCTGGGCCAAGCGCCTCGAACAGGGCAGATTCCTCTCCGACTGGCGTCGCGTCACGACACGGGAAATGGACTGGACGGGACTCAAGCTCTTGCTCGAAGGTATCGAAGGAAAGGTCGTCAGGAAGCGCTATCGACAGCCCTGCAATAGCAATGCCCTCGGTATAATGGCGGCATGAATTCGGCGACCCGATCACGCGTTCTCAGCCTCGATGAGGCGGCGACTTATCGCCCGCAGCAGGTCGTCGAGTTGAGCCGCGAACTGGCCTCGGCCAAGCATCAGCTCGACTGGTTCAAGCGCCAGCTCTTCGGCCAGAAGAGCGAGAAGCGCATCGTGGAGACCGACACGCATCAGATGCACCTGGGCGAGCTGCCGGTGCCCGAGTCGTCGCCGCCGCCCCCTGGAAAGGATATCGCCGCCCACACGCGACGGACCCGCACCACCGATTGCGCCTCGGGCGACGAGTCGGCGCTGTTCTTCGACGAGGCGAGGGTGCCAGTCGAGACGATTGCCGTGCCCAACCCCGAGGCCGTGGGCCTCGGCCCCGATCAGTACGAGGTGATCGGCGAGAAGGTGAGTCATCGCCTGGCGCAGCGTCCGGGCAGCTACGTGATCCTCAAGTACGTGCGAGCGGTGATCAAGCGCCGCGACACGCAAGGGATTTCCTGCCCGGCGGCGCCGGTCGGGGTGATCGAGGGCAGTCGCGCCGATGTGAGCTTCATCGCCGGAATGCTGATCGACAAGTTTGCCTACCACCTGCCGTTCTACCGCCAGCACCAGCGCCTGGGCGACAGCGGCATCTGCGTCAGCCGGCCGTGGCTGACGCAGGTCGGCCAACAAGCGATTGCCCTGATTGAACCGATTTACGACGCCCAGTTCGGCTCGATTCGCGCCTCCCGCGTCAAGGCGATGGACGAGACGCCGATCAAGGCCGGGCGCGCTGGGCCGGGCAAGCTCAAGGCGGCTTACTTCTGGCCGGTCTATGGCGAGCTGGACGAAGTCTGCTTCCCGTTCTTCGAAAGTCGCCGGATCGAACATGTCGAGCAGGCGCTGGGCCTGACGCCGGTCGAGCGCGGCGTCCTGCTCAGCGACGGGTACACCGCCTATGAGCACTACACGAAGAAGACCGGACTGACCCACGCGCAATGCTGGGCTCACACGCGGCGCCACCTGTTCGAGGCGAAGGACGCCGAGCCGGAAGTCGCGGCGCAGGCACTGGAGTTCATCGGCGGGCTCTACGCGGTCGAAGAGCGCATTCGCGAGCACAAGCTCAGCGCCGCGAAGAAACTCGACTATCGATTGATGCATGCCAAGCCGATCGTCGAACGGTTCTTCGCCTGGGTGAGCCAGCAATTCGAGGCACAGGGTCTGTTGCCGAGCAATCCCATGACGAAGGCCCTTGCCTACGCGCGCGAGCGGCGATTCGGACTCGAGGTCTACCTCACCGATCCGGACGTGCCGATCGACACGAACCATCTGGAACGTGCGCTACGGGCAATTCCAATGGGTCGCCGCAACTGGCTGTTCTGCTGGACCGAACTCGGCGCCCGGCACGTCGGGATCATGCAGAGCCTGATCGTCACCTGCCGACTCCACGAGATCGATCCCTACGACTATCTGGTCGATGTGTTGCAGCGAGTCAGTCAGCATCCGGCCAGCCGAGTCCACGAACTCACGCCGCGACTGTGGAAGCAAATCTTCGCCGGCAATCCGCTGCGATCGCCTTTGCATCGTCCTCGCCCGTAGGCAAGAACGCTGCGCAGTTACCGGTTACGCCCGAACAGCCCAGGCTCTTGCAGTCAGGGAGATCGAGCCGTCGGCCTGGAAAGGGATTCGTGCCCGCAGGCGATCGCGCAGCCGCTCTCTCGCGGCCTGGTCCAGCGACATCGCGCAGGCGGGGGCCGGACCCTGGCCGCCGAGCAACGGACGCCCGGAGCCGTCGAATTCGGCGAACGGTCGCAGCCATGAGAGAAGCACCGGGGCGAGCTGACGGCTAAAGCGGCCGACATACTGCTCACAAGCGTCGCCGCGCTCCCATGAGTCGGAGACAAGCGCTGTCTCGTCAGGCTGAAATCCGTCGGCGCGCCATGTGTGGTCAACAGCCGCATCGAGGTGGCAGGTCTGGAGTTCGTCCGCTCTTTCATGTCCCCGGCATGCGCCGAGACCCATGCAAGGATGGATGGAAGTAACCGGTAACTGCGCAGCGTTCTTGCCTACGGGCGAGGACGATGCAAAGGCGATCGCAGCGGATTGCCGGCGAAGATT
>JBFGLA010000272.1:0-3829 GCA_041576355.1 Burkholderiales bacterium | reverse complement strand
CGCCGCCTGCGCGACGAGGCCGAGTCGGCGATCGACACGCACGGACGCATTACGCGGCTCGCGGCAGGGTCGGAAGCCGGCGACGAGATCGGCGACCTTTCGCGCAGCTTTTCCGAGATGCTGGCGCGGCTGGCCCAGCACCACGCCTATCTGGAGAGCATGGCGGGAAGGCTGTCGCACGAGTTGCGCACGCCGATCGCGGTCGTACGTTCATCGCTCGAAAATCTCAAGCTTGCCGCCTCGGCCCACGAGTCTCGGGTCTATATCGAGCGCGCCGAAGAAGGCATTGCGCGGCTGAACAAGATCCTGCAGCGCATGACCGAGGCCTCGCGCCTGGAGCAGAGCCTGCGCACCGCCGAACGCGAGCGCTACGACCTGGTTCCGGTGCTGCGCGGCTGCGTCGAGGGCTACCGGCTCGCCTACCCGGGCGCGCAGTTTGTTCTGCAACTGCCGCCGGTACCGGTCTTGGTCGAGGGCTCACCCGACCTGGCGGCCCAGCTCCTCGACAAGCTGGTCGAGAACGCGGTCGATTTCTCCCGCGCGGGAGCGCCGGTCCGCGTCGCGCTCGAGGAACGCAACGCAAGCGCGATGCTCGAAGTCGAGAACAAGGGGCCTTTGCTGCCTGAGGACATGCGCGGGCGGTTGTTCGGGTCGATGGTATCGGTACGCAGCGAACGCGGCGCAGGCACGCCCCATCTGGGCCTCGGCCTGTATGTCGCGCGCCTGATCGCAGAGTTTCACGGCGGCTCGATCGAGGCCGAAGACGCGCCCGCCGGGGATGGCGTCGCAGTCAGAGTCAGGATTCCGATACCCTGGCGCTGAGGGCAAACCCAGCGCGATACAATCGCGCACCTTTGGCACCGTGCGCGCCCTCAAGCGAGGGAGCGGCCCCTCTTGCAGAGCTACGATCTTCTCGTCATCGGCGGCGGCATCAACGGCGCCGGTGTTGCGCGAGATGCCGCCGGCCGCGGCCTCTCGGTGCTTCTTGTCGAGAAGGGAGATCTCGCGGGCGCGACTTCCTGGATTTCCTCCAAGCTGATTCACGGCGGGCTGCGCTATCTCGAGCATTACGAGTTTCGGCTGGTTGCCGAGTCGCTGGCGGAACGCGAAGTGCTGCTGCGTATCGCGGGACATCTCGTATGGCCCGCCCGCTTCGTGATGCCGCACGTGCCGGAGCTTCGGCCGCGCTGGATGATGCGCGTCGGGCTGTTCCTGTACGACCATCTGTCGCGCCGAGTCAGCCTGCCCGGGTCGCAGGCGGTTCGCTTGGACCGTACCCCCTGGGGCGCCGGGCTCATACCGCAGCTTACGCACGGCTTCGTCTACTCGGACTGCCGGGTCGATGATGCGAGGCTGGTGCTGGCGAATGCGTTCGACGCGCGCGCTCGCGGCGCCGCGGTTCTCACCCGCACCGAGTGCCTCTCCGCGCGCCGCTCAGATGGCGCGTGGCACATCCGCCTGCGCGAAGCGCAGGGCGGTGAGCGCGAAGTCGGCGCGCGCGCGATCGTCAACGCCGCGGGACCGTGGGTGAAGCGTGTCCTGAACGAGCGCCTCGCGCAGCCGAGCCGTGACAGCGTGCGCCTCGTGAAGGGCAGTCATATCGTGCTGCCGAGGCTCTACGAAGGCGAGCACGCGTACATCCTGCAAAACGACGACCGGCGGGTGATCTTTCTCGTCCCGTTCGAGGACGGCTACACGCTCGTCGGCACGACCGACATTCCCTACGACGACGATCCGGGCGAGGCCGAGGCGAGCGACGACGAGGTTCGGTACCTGTGCCGCGCGCTCAACCGCTACCTTGCGAAGCCGGTCTTGCAGTCCAAGGTCGCCTGGCGATTTTCGGGCGTCAGGCCGCTCTACGACGACGGCACGGACGATCCGTCCTCGATTACGCGCGACTACACCCTGAAGGTCGACGACGAGGCGGGCGCGGCGCCGGTGCTCTCGGTGTTCGGCGGCAAGCTCACGACCTACCGGCGCCTTGCCGAGCAGGTGCTCGCCAAGTTGAGGCCGTACCTTCCCGAAATGGGGGGCGACTGGACCTCCAGCGCCGCGCTCCCAGGGGGCGATTTCGGCGATGTCGGCCCGAAAGAGGCCTTCGCCCGTCTGCAGGAACGCTATCTTGGGTTGCCGCGCGACCTGCTGCGCGGCGTTTTCCGCCGCCATGGCGCGCTCGCCGCCGACGTTCTGGGGGACGCGCGCTCGAGCGCCGATCTGGGAGAGGACTTCGGGGCCGGGCTCAGCGAACGCGAGGTTCGCTACTTCATCGAGCGCGAATGGGCCGCCACGGCGGAGGATGTCCTCTGGCGCCGCAGCAAGGCCGGTCTGCATCTCGACTCCCGCGAGCGCGAGCGCGTCGCGGCCTACGTCGGACGCTGAGATGCGGCCGCTGGCCGAGCTCGATGTGCGCGGCCTGAGCGGGCTGCTCTTCGACATCGACGATACGCTCACGACCGAGGGCAAGCTCACCGCGCAGGCGTACGCGGCGATGGAGCGCCTCAAGCGATCCGGCAAGCTCGTCGTCCCGATCACCGGCCGCCCGGCGGGCTGGTGCGATCATATCGCCCGCATGTGGCCGGTGGACGCGGTGGTGGGCGAGAACGGCGCGTTCTATTTCTGGCACGACGCCGCTGCGCAAAAGTTGCGCAGGCGATATCACGATTCGCCGCAGGCGCGCGCGGAGAAGCGCGTGCACCTCGCAGCCATCGCGACCCGCATTCTTGCCGAAGTTCCCGGCTGCGCGCTCGCGGCGGACCAACCTTACCGCGAGACCGACCTCGCGATCGATTTCTGCGAGGACGTGCCCGCTCTTCCGCTCGAGGCCGCCGAGCGCATCGCCGCGCTCATGCGCGAGGCGGGACTCACCGCCAAGGTGAGCTCGATCCACGTCAACGGCTGGTTCGGCGATTACGACAAGCTCGCCATGACTCGGCGCCTGTTCGAGGAGCGTTTCGGCCTCGCGCTCGACGCCGCCAATCGCACGCTTGCGTTCGTCGGGGATTCGCCGAACGACGCACCGATGTTCGCGTATTTCGAGAGCTCGGTCGGGGTCGCGAACATCGCGCGCTTTTCCGGCCGGCTCGCGGCCGAGCCGAAATTCGTGACGCGCGAGCCGGCCGGAGCCGGGTTCGCGGAGCTGGTCGAGCGCATGCTTTGACGGCCGCCTTGCAGTGGTGGCCGGCGTATCTGGCGATCGGCGCGATCGTCGGGTTCTTTGCCGGACTGCTCGGAATCGGCGGCGGCCTGGTGATGGTGCCGATGCTGGTATTCGTTTTCAGCGCGCAAGGCTTTGCGAGCGAGCACCTCATGCACGTATCGATCGCGACCGCAATCGCGACCATCGTCTTCACCTCGATTTCGAGCGTCCGCGCGCACCATGTGCGCGGCGCGGTCGATTGGAAGATCGCCCGTGCGATGGCGCCGGGAATGCTTGCCGGCGCGTTCGGTGCCTCGCTCGCGGCGGGACTGATTTCGACCCGGCCGCTCGCTGTGGTATTCACCGTGCTCGTGTTCTATGCCGCGACGCAGATGTTGATCGATGTGAAGCCCAAGGCGGGGCGCGAGTTGCCGGGCGCGGCGGGCGTGTTCGCTGCCGGCGCGGTCATCGGCGGTGTCTCGAGCCTGCTCGCCGCCGGGGGTGCGTTCCTCTCGATCCCGTTTCTCGCCTGGTGCCATGTGCCGCTGCGGCGCGCGATCGGCACCGCCGCGGCGAACGGATTCCCGATCGCGATGGCGGGAACCGTCGGCTACGTGCTGCAAGGCTTGCGCGTCGGGGAGCTGCCGCCGGGAAGCTTCGGCTTCGTCTATCTTCCGGCGCTCGCGCTCGTCG
>JBFGLA010000271.1:0-3893 GCA_041576355.1 Burkholderiales bacterium | reverse complement strand
CGATCTTGCGGCGCAGCCGATACAACGGCACGTCGCGGTCTTGCGGGGAAATCAGCTGCCGGGCGCAGGATGACAAGCATCCATCTCCGGATTTTGATTGGCTGCGCGAGCGCAGCCGATCAAAATCCGGAGACCTGTGGAAACCTGCATCCTTCACGAGCGTAATCCGCTCCTCTCCGGCAAGCGTCGCATGGCCAAACCCAAATCGGTCTACGTCTGCTCCGAATGCGGCGCCAGCGCGCTGCAGTGGTTCGGCACCTGCCCTTCGTGCGGCGCTGGGGGTACTCTTACCGAGACCGCCGCGGAGAAACCCTCCGCACACCGCTACTCGGGTGCGGCGCAGGCGGCGAGCCCGGTCGCGCTCGCGGCGATCCGAGCGCGCGAAGCCGAGCGCATCGCAACCGGAGTTGCCGAGCTCGATCGCGCGCTCGGCGGCGGGCTCGTCGCGGGGCAGGTGGTGCTGATCGGCGGCGACCCGGGAATCGGCAAGTCGACGCTGCTCCTGCAGGCGCTCGCGTCTCTTTCCGGCGCGCACAGCGTCCTCTACGTCACCGGCGAGGAGTCGGCCGAGCAGGTCGCGCTGCGCTCGCGCCGGCTCGCCCTCGATGCCGGCAACGTGCAGCTCCTCGCCGAAATTCGCCTGGAGCGAATCGCTGCGGCGCTGGAAGCGCAGAAGCCGCAGATCGCGGTGGTCGACTCGATCCAGACGCTGTACTCCGATGCGCTGACGTCGGCGCCCGGGTCGGTGGCGCAGGTGCGCGAATGCGCGGCGCAACTCACCCGCCACGCCAAGTCCTCGGGCGTCACGCTCTTCATCATCGGCCACGTCACCAAGGAGGGCTCGATCGCCGGCCCGCGCGTGCTCGAGCACATCGTCGATACCGTGCTCTACTTCGAAGGCGATCCGCACTCGAGCTTTCGCCTGATCCGGGCGATCAAGAACCGCTTCGGCGCGGTGAACGAGCTGGGCGTGTTCGCGATGACCGAGAAGGGATTGCGTGGCGTGACCAACCCCTCGGCCTTGTTCCTTTCGCACCACGACAAGGATGTGCCCGGGGCGTGCGTCCTTGCCACCTTGGAGGGTACGCGGCCGCTCCTGGTCGAGATCCAGGCACTGGTCGACGCCGCCCATGCGCCCAATCCGCGGCGGCTCTCGGTCGGGCTGGAGCAGAACCGGCTCGCGATGCTCCTTGCCGTGCTGCACCGGCACGCCGGGATCGCGACCATGGATCAGGACGTGTTCGTCAACGCAGTCGGCGGCGTGCGGATCGGAGAGCCGGCGGCGGATCTCGCGGTGACCCTCGCGGTCGTGTCGTCTCTGACCGATCGTCCTATTCCCGGCAAGGTGGTTGTCTTCGGCGAGATCGGACTGGCGGGCGAAGTGCGCCCGGCGCCGCGCGGGCAGGAGCGGCTGAAGGAAGCGGCCAAGCTCGGCTTCGAGCGCGCGATCGTGCCGAAGGCGAACCAGCCGAAGGCGAAGATCGCCGGCTTGGAAGTGATCGCGGTGGAGAGGGTCGATCGCGCGGTGCAGGTGTTGCGGGAGCTGTAGATGCCCGAGCTGGTCGTCGTTGCGGGGCCGAACGGCGCGGGGAAGAGCACGGCGGCGCCGCGCTTGCTTGGCGAGCGCCTTCGCATAGGCGAGTTCGTCAACGCCGACGTCATCGCCGCGGGGCTTTCAGGATTTGCGCCCGAGCGCGTCGCGGTCGAGGCGGGACGGATTATGCTCCGGCGATTGCGGGAACTCGCTCAGCGCGGCACCGACTTCGCCTTCGAGACCACGCTCGCCTCGCGCAGCCTCGCGCCGTGGATCGAGCGCCTGCAGCGCGAGCAGGGGTACCGGTTTCATCTGTTCTACCTGTGGCTACCTTCCGCCGAGATGGCGCTCGCCCGGGTGGCGGGGCGCATGCGCGCGGGAGGACACACGGTAGCAGCGGAGGATGTGCGGCGGCGATACGAGCGCGGATTGTCGAACTTTCTCCAGCTCTACTCTCCGATTGCCGACTGGTGGGGCCTGTATGACAATGCAGCGGAGAGCAGGCTCATCGCCGAGCGTATGGCTAATCGGGCTATCCGCATTGCTGATTCATTTCTGTGGGGGCGAATCGTGAAGCAGACGGAAGCGCGTGAACAGGAAGGCGCCTACGAGGCGGGTGAGGGAGAGTCCGCCGTGATGGGCGTGCCCGTGAGCCGGGTGACTGAGACGCTACAGGAAGCCGTTCGCGATGCTTGGCGCCGGCACAAGACGCTCGGATATCCGATCGTTATATGGCGAGATGGGAGAGTTGTTGTAGTGCCTCCTGAGGAAATCGAGTCGTCGGCATAGCGAGCGCGGGTTACGGGCCACTCGCGGCTATCAACCTCAATGTGCTCTGTCAGCCCTATAACGCCGGCTGTCAGATGTCTATCTCACCGGATGTCATCACGCCAACCCGGCTTCACCCTCGTCGAAATGATGGTCGTCATCGGCATCATCGCGATCCTCGCGCTGATGGCGATCCCGACTTATACGGACAAGCTCATCCGGGACCAAATCATGGAAGCCCTGCCGCTGGCGGACATCGCGAAACCCCCGGTGGCCCTATCGTGGGCCGTTACACAATCGTTTCCCTCCGACAATGCGAGTGCCGGACTGCCGCCCCCAGAGAAGATCGTAAGCAATCTCGTCAGCTCGGTGTCGATTGAAGGCGGCGCGATCCACGTGACTTTCGGCAATCGCGCGAACAATCTCATCAAGGGCAAGGTGCTCACGCTCCGTCCGGCGGTTGTGGAAGATGCGCCGATCGTTCCGGTCGCTTGGATCTGTGGTCTCGCCTCGGTACCCGGCAACATGACGGTCAAGGGGACGAACAGAACGGATATTCCCGTGGCTTACTTGCCTTTGAAATGCCGAGGGGGTTGAGCGAGACTCCCGGGCCACCCGACGAGCGAGCGATCCGCTCTTCAGCTCGGCTCAGCAAGAACCCTTTCCGCGGCGCGCACGCCGCTGCGCACGGCGGCTTCCAGCGTCGGCGGGTACTCCGACTCGGTGTAGTCGCCGGCCAGAAACAATCCCGGCGTCGGCGTGGCGACTCCGGGCCTTGCTACTCCCGGCGTGCAGGATATCGTCGCTCGCTTTTCCGTGATGACGCGCGACCATTTCGGCGCCGCGAGCCGCGGCAGAACCCCTGCCAGCTCGCAGTGGCAAACCGCAGCCAGCTCGTCGTGCTCCATCTCCCGGTGCTTACCCTCGGCGCTGATCACGCACGCGATCCGGCCGCGCTCGCCCAGCAGCCGGCCGCGATCGAAAGCCCATTGCACGACGCCGGTCGCGAGTCCAAGCATAGGAAGAGGCAGCTTCACGCCCGCGTCGTACTGCAGGTAGCAGGTGACGATCGGCTGGTAGGTCCATGCGGGCAGGGTACCGACCCGTTCGGTGAAGGGCTCGAGTTGGTGCGGGCCGACCGCGAGGATCACGTGCGAGAACTTCTCACCTTCGACCGAAAGGTCGCGCGCAATCGAGCGCACCGGCATCCCGCAGCGCACTTCGCCGCCGTGTTTGGCCACGTAGGCGGCTGCAGGCTCGGGAAAGAGGCGCGAGAGATCGACGCGCGGCAGCAGGAGATCCGCCGCGCCGGGTTCGCCGGCGAGCGTGTCGCGCAGCACGGCGAGAAAGACGTTCGCGGAAGCGATCTCCGGCGGGGTGTTGAGCGCTGAAACGCACAGCGGTCGCCAGAGCATTCGGCCGATGCGACCGGTCTGCCCGTGCCGTTCGAGCAACTCGTCGACCGGGATGTCGCGCGCCAACCGGAATCCGGTCCGGCGCAGCGCCAGCATGAAGCGCAGCGCGCCGATTCGCTCGGCGAAGGAAACTTCGCGCGCCGCCAGCAGCCCGATGAGCAGGTCGAGCGGTGCGG
>JBFGLA010000270.1:0-3920 GCA_041576355.1 Burkholderiales bacterium | reverse complement strand
GCGGCCCGAAGCTGGCGCACACCTGTCGGATATGGGTTTCGACCTCCTCCAGCGTCGCGAATCGCCGCGGCCGGCCGGCGTACCCCTTGAGGCGGATGAGCGCCGCCCACGGGATGATCGGCCCGACGTCGTTCAGCACCAGCCGCCGGATCGGCGAGTTGCGCCGCGCCGCGAGCATCATGCCGATCAGGCCGCCCATCGACGTGCCGATCCAGTCGAGTTGCCTGTGGCCGCCGTCCGGGCCGGACCGGCGCAGCCAGGCGAGCGGCCCGCCAGGAGGATCAGGCGCGGTAATCCGTGAAATCAGCGCTGCGGCATCGTTCTGGTAGAGCCCGAAGTTGTAGTCGCTCTTGTCTTCCAGCCAGTCGCTGTCGCCGCGGCCGACAACGTCCGGGCACACGACGCGGCAGTCGGAGGCGAGCGAGCGCGCCAGGAAGTCGAAATCGCGCGCGTTCCGGGTCAGCCCATGCACGCAGACGACGACATGCCGCGCGCGCGGATCGCCCCAATCCTTGTACGCGACGCGATGGAATCCGCGCGGCCCGAGCGCAAGAAAACTGAGTGAGCGCATGCGGACGATATGCCGGGTGAACCGGCGCGCGGCAAAGGAATTAATCGACGCGCAAGAGCTGAACGCTCACACGCGCTTCACGAAGACTTTCGATCCGCGCTTCCAGTTGTAAAGCACCTGGCGCTCGCCGGGCAGCGCCGAGACGTCGGCGGCGCGAAATCCCTGGTCGAGGAACCAGTGCGCCGCTCTCGTCGTGAGCGCGAATACGCGCCGGATGCGGAGCGCGCGGGCGCGCTCCTCGCAGGCCTGGAGCAGCCGCTCGCCGTAGCCGGCGTCGCGATACTCGGCGGCCACTGCGAGGCAGGCGAACTCGGCGCTTTTCGCCTTCGGGTAAGGGTAGAGTGCGGCGCAGCCGGCGAGCACACCGTCGTGCTCGATTACTTGGAAGTTGCCGATCTCGCGCTCGAGCAGCTCGCGACTGCGCTTGACGAGCGTTCCTTCGGCCTCGAGCGGCTCGATGAGCGCGATGATGCCGACGACGTCCTCGATCGTCGCCGCGCGCAGCGTTTCGACCGGGTCGGCGGTGATCATGGTGCCGACGCCCGAATGCGTGAAGAGCTCGAGCAGCGCCGCGCCCCACACGCGCCGCGAAACGAGGTGCGCGCGGGCGACGCCGGCGGCGAGCGCGCGCAGGGCGTGCTCGATCGCGCGCGTCGTCTGGGCGCCGAGGTCGTTCTTCTTGAGCAGGGTGGCGGCCGCGCGCGAAGTGAGCTCGCCGATCACCACGCCCTTACGGTCGAGCGGCAGCCGGTCGGTGAACATCAGCAGCTTGTCCGCCTTGAGCGCGACCGCCACGCTCTCGGCAACGTCCTCCCAGGCGAGGTTGAAGACCTCGCCGGTCGGCGAGTAGCCCAGGTGCGGAACGAGGACCAGCTCGCCCGCCTCGAGCCGGCGTGTGATCGCCTGCGCATCGACCCGGCGCACGACCCCGGTAAACTGCAGATCGGTTCCGTCGAGCACGCCGATCGGGCGCGCGGTGATGAAATTGCCCGAGGCGACCCGGATCTGCGCGCCCGCCATCGGCGAATTGGGCAGGCCCTGCGAGAGCAGCGCCTCGATCTCGACCCGCATCACGCCCGCGGCGTGCTTCACCGCGACGAGCGCCCCCTCGTCGGTGATGCGCAGTCCGCGCGCATAGCGCGAGCGCTGGCCCTTCGCCTTAAGCTCGGCCTCGATCTGCGGCCGTGCGCCGTGCACCAGCACGAGCCGTATCCCCAGCGCGGCGAGCAGGTTCACGTCGTGAATGAAATGTGCAAAGCGTGCCCGGTCGGCGACCATCTCGCCGCCGAAGGCGATGACGAAGGTGCGGCCGCGGAACGCGCGCACGTAAGGCGCCGCTTGGCGGAACCAGCGTACGAAAGCTTCCGGATCGGGCGGGGCGACCATGCGGTTTGTTCGTGTTGGTCTTCTCGGAATTCTAAGCGAGTCCGCGCTCGCTCAGAAATCGCCGATCAGGGCGTTGAGCGCCGCGAGCGCGGCGGGGGCCGCCGTCTCCGTTCGCAGAACGCGCGGCCCGAGCCGCACCGGCTCGAATCGCGCCGCGGCGAGCATCGCTTCCTCGGCGGCGCTGAATCCGGCTTCCGGACCGGCCGCGATTGCCACCGATCGGTCGGCGCGTGCAGCGGCCTCGCGCAGCCCGCGCTGCGCCCGCGGCGAGAGAAAGAGCCGCAGCGAAGCCGGATCGGGATGCCGGCAATATTCGGCGAGCGCGACGGCAGGCCGCAGCTCGGGAGGGCGGTTTCGGCCGCATTGCTCGCAAGCGGCGATTACGATTCTGCGCCAGTGCGCGAGTCTCGCCTGGGCACGATCCTCGGACAGTCGTACGACCGACTGTTCCGCGAGCACCGGCTGGATCGCGGCAACTCCCAGCTCGACCGACTTCTGGATCGTCGCGTCCATGCGCTCGTTGGACGACACGCCCTGAACGAGCGTGATGGCGAGCGGCGACTCGACCTCGATTTCGCGGTGCTCGCCGACCGCGACGAAGACTCCGGCGCGGCCAATTTCTGCGATCGTCCCGGCGTGCTCGCCGCCGCGGCCGTCGAAGATCGTGACCGTGTCGCCGGGCCGCAGACGCAGCACTCGCGCGGCGTGATGCGCGGTATCCTCGGGCAAGGCCACGCGCGTGTTTGCCCGGAGCGCGTCAGCGACGAAGAGACGATGGGTGCGAGCGGGCGTGTCGCGCATGGTGCTAGGATTCTAGCGTCTCACGTGAAAGGAGCCTCGCCATGGGCACCCAAACCTCGGTATGCAATTTCGGCTGGAAGGCGGTCGACTTCGATCTCATGGGCGTCGACGGCAAGCGGTACAGCCTTGCGAGTGCGCGCGGTCCGAGCGGATTGCTCGTCATGTTCATCTGCAACCACTGCCCCTACGTCAAGGCGGTAATCGATCGCATCGTGCGCGACTGCCGGGACCTCGCGCCGCACGGCATCGGCTCGATCGCGATCATGTCGAACGACCCCGCTGACTACCCCGAGGACTCGTTCGAGAACATGAAGCGCGTCGCGCGCGAGAAGGAGTTTCCGTTCCCGTACGTCTTCGACGAGACGCAAAAGGTGGCGAAAGCGTACGACGCCCAGTGCACGCCCGATTTCTTCGGCTTCAACGCCAAGCTCGAGCTCCAGTACCGCGGAAGGCTCGACGCCTCGCGCAAGGACCCGGTGCCGGATGCGCGCCGCGAGCTCTATGAGGCGATGCTGTAGGTCGCGCGCACCGGGCGGGGGCCGAAGGAGCAGACGGCCTCGATCGGCTGCTCGATCAAGTGGAAGAAGGTGGCCTGAACCTCCGCGCCGCCTTACACCAGCCGCGCGAGCAGCACCGGCGCAGGTGCGGCGCGGATTCCCTCGGGGGTTTCATAGTCCTTGGATCCGCTCGCCGAGACCTGCCAGGTCTCGCAGCGCGCGAAGCGCTCTTTCAGGTAGCGCAGCCCAGGCGCAATCGGCGCGTCGCTCCATTTGCACTCCACCATGAGGACGGGGTTGCGCCGCTCGACGACGACGAAGTCGACTTCGCGCCCATCCACGTCCCTGAAGTAGCGCAGCTCCAGGTCGCGGCCTTCGGTATCGACCTGGAAGTGCACCCACTTCAAGAGGTGTGCGGCGACGAGGTTCTCGAAGCGCGCCGCATCGTCTGCCACGCACGACCAGTCGAAGTGATAGTGCTTGCGCTCCTTTTTCACCGCGCGGATGCGCGGCGCGCCGAAGGGCGGCAAACGAAAAATCGCGTACAGGCGCTCAAAGACGTCCAGCCAGCGCGACGCCGCGCGGTGGCTCGCTTGCAGGTCCTCGCGTAACGCGTTCACCGACAGGGGGCTGCCGACCAATTCCGGCAGCCTGAGCGCGAGCAG
>JBFGLA010000269.1:0-3926 GCA_041576355.1 Burkholderiales bacterium | reverse complement strand
GGCCCGCGTCGAGGACGCGCTGCACGCCACGCGCGCCGCGGTCGAGGAAGGCGTCGTCCCGGGCGGCGGCGTCGCGCTCCTGCGGGCGCGCCAGGCGCTCGAGGGCAAGCTGAAGGGCGAGAACCACGACCAGGACGCCGGTATCAAGATCGTGATGCGGGCTCTGGAAGAACCGCTGCGCCAGATCGTCGCCAACGGCGGCGCCGAGCCCTCCGTCGTGCTCAACCAAGTGCTCGAAAACAAGGGCAACTACGGCTTCAACGCGCAGACCGAGGCGTACGGCGACCTCGTCGAGATGGGCGTGATCGACCCGACCAAAGTCGTGCGCTTCGCGCTGCAGAACGCCGCCTCGGTGGCGGGCCTGATGCTTACGACCGATGCCATGGTCGCGGAGCGGGCCAACGAAGAGCAGGCCGGCGGCCACGCCCACCCCGGCATGGGCGGAATGGGCGGAATGGGTGGCATGGGCGGCATGGGCGGCATGGACATGTAACAAACGGCGCTCGCGCTGCTCTCTGTCGAGAGCCGACACTGCCCGCTACCGTAGCGTTATGAGGAAATTCGAGTGAACTGGGATGGGATCGAAGGCGACCGGAAGCTTCCGGGGGAAGACGTCAGGCAGCAGTGGCGCAAGCTGACCGACGGTCAGCCGGGCGTGATCGCCGGAAAGCGCGACCCGCTCGTCGGCTGGGTCCGGGAAGCGTACGGAATCAGCAAGGGCGAAACCAAAGAAATGACTGTTTCATCGGCAAAGACGCCAGAACGTGCCGGTACCGGTCAAGTGAAGGGCGGCACGAGCGAACGCGAGCTTTCCGATCGCGATGCCGAGCAACGCTGGGAGACAGAGGGAGGGATTCTGAACGGCCCGACCGCTCGCAGCGACCTGAGTATTCCGATTCGACCCAAGGAGACGGCAATGCAAACAGCAACGTGGATGCGAACGAGTGTGATGGTGGTGAGCGCGGCGGTGGTGGCGATGACGCTTGGCTGCTCCCCCCAGCCCTCGGTCGTGGCGGCGGCGATCAACGACAAGATCTACAGCGTGACGCCGGCGTCGGTGAAGGTGAATGCCGGGATCGTAAGCGGTGAGGTCACGGAGATGAAGGTCACCGAGCGCGTCGAAGAGGGCTCCGGCCGTATCGCCTCTCCCGCGCGGCTCACCGGAAAGCTGGTGTTGAAGAACATTTCGCCGGATCAGACCGTGCGGCTGCTTACGGGCAAGATTTTCTATATCGACGCCCAGGGGCATCCGATCAAGCTCGGAGACAACCGGACCGAACCGACCGTGAGAGTCGCCTCCTCGTACGGCTCATCCGACCGGCTCGATCCCGGGCAGGATACGACTCAGGCCGTGGACGCGGACTTCCCCGTCGAGGCCTTGAAGGCGAAGAAGCTGAAGGAAATCCGCCTCGAGCTCGCGTACATCCCGTCGCCGTTCAAGGAAGAGACACTGAACTTCATGGTATCGATCGGCGGGCAATAGGGCTCACTGCCTACTCTCAGGAGAACTCAAATGCCCAAGGGCCAGCAACGAAGTAATCGCGAAGCAAAGAAACCCAAACAGCCGAAAAGTCCCGCCGTGCCGGCGGCGCGCTCTACCGCAACGCCGACGAGAAGGGTCATGCCGGTGCCCGGCAAGAAGACATAACGGGCGCAGCATTGGAGTCGTGCGGAAACACCAGAGCTTGAGCAGCGCGACTAGATTAGTGATGTTCACTCCCCGAGGCGTCGCGCCCATCGGATAGTCCGCAATCTCGTACTCGGCTTCCCATGCCGAGAGAAAGCGGGCGCCACTGCCTGCTAATAGTATCTCTGGGTAAATGGTTTTCTGAGCCTGGCCCGACGTGGTGATCTGCACGCTATGGCTCTTGCCTTGCCGCATTGGACCGGCCAGGCGTAGGATCAATCGCCTGGCGCGACGCGTGGCTCGCGTCCAAACGAATTCCCAGGAGGAAGCGATGAATTACAGAATCGTCATTCGCGCAATCGGTGTACTCGCCGCCACCTGCATGGGCTTCACCGCCGCCGCACGCGCCGACGAAACCTGCAACTCGCCGTACATCGCCAAGCTGATCAAGGGGCAGGAGGACTACGTCTACATCTGGACGCTCGGCGTGGAGGGCCTGGGAGACGGCTCCGACAAGCTCGTCACCGTGGACGTGAATCCGAAGTCCAAGCGCTACGGCAAGGTCCTGCACTCGGTCTCCACCGGCGCGCGCGCCGAGGCGCACCACATGGGGTTCACCGACGATCGCCGCTACATCTGGGCGGGCGGCCTCGCGGAGAACCGCATCTGGGTGTTCGATATCGGATCCGACCCGGCGAAGCCGAAGCTCGTGCGCACGATCAAGGACAGGGCGAGAAGTCCGGCTATCTCGGGCCGCACACCTACTACGCGCTTCCCGGGCGGATGATCGTGCAGGCGCTCTCGAACACGAAGGACAAGGGCGGCGTGACCGGCATGGCGCTCTACAGCAACAACGGCAAATTCCTCGCCTCCTACGCGATGCCCAGGGAAGGCGGCGGCGACGGCTACGGCTACGACCTCGCGGTGAATCCGAGGAAGAACGTCATGCTGACCTCGAGCTTCACCGGCTACGCCAACTACATGCGGCCCCTCGGCGAGCTGATCAAGGACGGCGAAGCGATGAAGAAATTCGGCAACACCATGGTCGTCTGGGATCTGAAGGCGATCCAGCCGAAGAAGGTGCTCACCGTTCCCGGCGCGCCGCTCGAGATCCGCTGGTCGCTCAATCCGAAGGACAATTGGGCGATCACCGCCGCGGCGCTGACCTCGAAGCTCTGGCTCGTCAAGCAGGACGCCCAGGGCGAGTGGATCGCGAAGGAGGTCGGCACCATCGGCGACCCGGCGAAAATCCCGCTGCCGGTCGACATCAGCATCGCGCGCGACGGCAAGGGCCTGTGGGTGAATACTTTCATGGACGGCAAGACGCGCTACTTCGACCTTACCGACCCCGAGGCGCCGAAGCAGACCTACGAGAAGGTGACCGGGAAGCAGGTGAACATGATCTCGCAGAGCTGGGACGGCAAGCGCGTATACATCACCTCGTCGCTGCTCGAGAACTGGGACAAGGGCGGCGCCGACAACGAGCAGTTCCTGCGCGGCTTCGCCTGGGACGGAAAGGCGCTGACGCAGAAGTTCGAGGTGGATTTCACCAAGGAGAAGCTCGGCCGGGCGCACCACATGAAGCTCGGCTCCAAGGCGCTGCGCGCCGCCGGCGGATGAGAGCGGTCTGGGCCGCGGCGCTCGCCGGCGCGCTCGGCTGCGCGCCGGCCGCGCTCGCGCATCAGGGCGAGCCGCTCGCCGAGCCTGACTTCGCTCCGCCCGCGCCGGGCACCTACACGTTGCATCGCATCATGCCGGCGCCCGAGGGCCGGGTGCTCGGGATCGACGGCCAGGCGCAGCCGCTCTCGCGCTACACGCGCGGCCGCATCACGCTGCTCGGCTTCATCTACACCACCTGCGTCGATCCCGAGGGCTGCCCGCTCGCCTACCGCGTGTTCGACGCGCTCAAGGATGCGATCGCGGGCACGCCCGCGCTGCACGGCAAGGTGCGCTTCGTCACGCTGTCCTTCGATCCCGCGCGCGACTCGCCCGAGGCGATGCGGGATTACGCGGGGAGCCGCGCGGTGGAGAAGGCGGGCGGGCTGCGCTGGTACTTCCTCACCACCGGCTCGGCGCGCGAGCTGATGCCGCTCGTCGAGGGGTTCGGCCAGGACGTGCGCGTCACGTACGACCGCTCCGGCTCCCGGCCGCGGCGCGAGCTCTCGCACGTGCTCAAGGTGTTCCTGATCGACCGCGCGGGCGACGTGCGCGAGATCTACACCTCGACCTTCCTCTATCCGCGGCTGGTGATGAACGACATCGAGACGCTGCTGATGGAGGAGGCGCGGGCGGGGCGTTC
>JBFGLA010000268.1:0-3928 GCA_041576355.1 Burkholderiales bacterium | reverse complement strand
GTCCGGCTCCGAGATGTCGGCCCTGCTGGGGCGGATGCCCAGCGCGGTCGGCTACCAGCCGACGCTGGCGGCCGAGATGGGGGCGCTTCAGGAGCGGATCACCTCGACCAAGACCGGCTCGATCACCTCGATCCAGGCCGTGTACGTGCCGGCGGACGACCTGACCGACCCCTCGCCGGCGACGACGTTCGGCCACCTGGACGCGACCGTCGTGCTCTCGCGGGATATCGCCTCGCTCGGGATCTACCCGGCGGTCGATCCGCTCGATTCCACCTCGCGCCAAGTCGATCCGAACGTCATCGGCGAGGAGCACTAATCGACGACTCGCGAGGTGCAGCAGACCCTGCAGCGCTACAAGGAGCTGCGCGATATCATCGCGATCCTCGGCATGGACGAACTCTCTCCGGAGGACAAGCTCGCCGTCGCGCGCGCGCGCAAGATCCAGAGGTTCCTGTCGCAACCGTTCAACGTCGCCGAGGTCTTTACCGGCTTTGCCGGCAAGATCGTCTCGCTCAAGGACACGATCAAGGGATTCAACATGATCGTGAACGGCGAGTGCGACCAGATCCCCGAGCAGGCCTTCTACATGGTCGGTCCGATCGAGGAAGCGTTCGAGAAGGCGAAGACGCTGCAGTAGCGAGCCGAGCCCATGGCCCACACCATCCATGTCGATGTCGTCAGCGCCGAAGAGTCGATCTTCTCGGGCGAAGCGGAGTTCGTCGTGCTTCCCGGCGAAGCGGGCGAGCTCGGCATCTACCCGCGCCATACTCCGCTCATCACGCGCATCCGGCCGGGTGCGGTGCGGATCCAGCCGCCCGGGGGCGGCGAGGAGCAACTGATCTTCGTTGCGGGAGGCATCCTCGAGGTGCAGCCGAGCGTGATCACCGTGCTCGCCGATACGGCCATCCGCGGGCACGATCTCGACGAGGCGAAGGCGCTCGAAGCGCAAAAGCGCGCCGAGGAAGCGCGCGCCAAGGCGAAGGACAAGCAGGAAGTCGCCACCGTCGAGGCGGAGCTCGCGATGCTCGCTGCCCAGCTCGCCGCGATTCGCAAGCTGCGCAAGAAGTAGCAAGCGGCGACGCGAACCCGGCTTTTCCACGAGCCGCCTCAGCGCCGCAACCGGCCGCCGGGGGCAAGTCTTCGAAGTTTCTCCGCAGCTTATGACCGTCGCCTCCAGCGTGTTTCGGTTCGCGAGCTGATCCACCGCGTACTGCGCGACCCCGCCTTCGGCTGCGTAGGCGGCGGCCATATCACGATCAAAAGGACCGCGACGGCGAAGGGGTAGCCCGTGGTGCGGGACTTTTCCACCGCACAGCTGTGCGCCAACGCACAAGCCGCTCGCCCATTGTTCACAGTTCGGCTTTGCGCGGCTTCATATCGCCGCCGCACGTGTCGGCATAGAGTGACCCTCGCAAGTTCACACAAGGAGGGAATCATGATCGACATCCTGTTCATTCTTGGCCAGGCGGCGTCTACGGGTCTCTTCCTCTACGGCGCCCATCTCGCCGTCAACCAGGGGGCGTTGCTCAGGAAAGAAGGAGACGAAAGCCGCGACAACGCCCTGTGCAACGAACGGCTCATGCCGCGGTACATACAAGACAACGCGTAGGCTGTCTCTCGTACCGTTTCTGAACGATAGAGGAGACTTTCCCATGTCCCGCATCTCAACTTCGAATGCGCAGGTCAACACGCCTACCGGCCATTCGATCGATCCGTTTTGTTGCCGCGATCGCGCGCAGAGGCTTCGCACCATATACGTCAGGTATGTCGCGCGAGTTGTCTCGCGGAAGGTCCGTCAGGGACTCGCATCGACAATCGCGGTGCTGCTCGGATCACGCGCGACCCGACGGCAGTACACCGCACAGCCGCCGAGCCCATCCGCCTCTTAAAGTCGAAAGGATTCCGCAATGCGAGTCATCCTTGCCGCTCTTGCCCTTCTCAGCCTTACCCCCGTCGCCCCGGCAGTTGCCGAAGAGCTCGGGGAACACCCCGCAATCATCGTGCAGCGTCTGCATGCGGCGCAGGGCTACGACTATGCGTCGAAGTTCTACCCTCATCCGGCCTGGCTGTACCTCTCCGCCGAAGCGCCGCGCACGATGGTGGACCATCCCGCGGTCATCATCGCGAAGCGCCGGGCCGCGTCGGCACCCGCCAACGACGTCGCGAAGCGGCCGGTAGTCGTGGTCGGCGTCGCGAAGCGATAAGGGCGGCGGTTCGGTCGCCGTGGGCATCCGAGTTTCCTCGCTTGCGCTTGGTCTGCTCGCCGGCTTGGCCGGCCCTGCGGCCGAGGCCGGCGAGCCGGTCACGATAGCCGACCTGGAACGAGGCTGGGCGGCGTTGCGCACGATGGACTGCGGGCGTTGTCATGGCCGCGATCTCAACGGCTGGGCTGCGCCATCGCTGATCGCCGCGGTGCGCGACGCGCCGCGCGAGCGCTTTAACCGGGTCGTGCTCGAGGGCGACATCGGGCGCGGAATGCCGGGGTACAAGAACAACTCTGCCGTCGTGCGCGATCTGGGCGCGATGTTTGCATATCTCAAAGCGCGCGGCGATGGCGCCATCGCCAAGGGAAAGCCAGCAAAGCAATCGCAGTGACCGTTTTGATAACGCTCGTTGCGCTCGGCGCGATCTAAGACCCCGTCGAGCGCGTCACTCGCCGCAGCAGCGAAGCGTTGTCAACCCCATTCAGCGGTCGCTTGATCCATATCAAACGCTGCGCCATTCACGCGGTGAGGCGGGTTGACCGTGCGCCCGGCTTCACGTTAATGATGAATCTGAAACGATCGTGGTCAATTACGCACGGACTCCGCGGCGCGAAGGGGGTTAGCTATGCAGCGTTTTCTTTGCTTCTTCATCTTTGCGGCAGTTCTCCACGCCGGCGTTACCGCGCACGCGGCGACCGGCAAGTTCGAATCGGTGACCTCGGAGCAGGCCAAGGCCAAGGGCTGCCTGTCCTGCCACGAGGGGATCGAATCGATTCGCCAGGAGACGAGCCCGATGATGCTCGCCATCAAAGGCATCGGCGGCGCGCACGGCGACCCGAACGGCTGCGTGGTGTGCCACGGCGGTAACCCGCAGGCGACGACCAAGACCGAGGCGCATAAGGGCAGCCCGGCCTCGCTGCGGGCAAACAACGGTCCGCAGACTTTCTACCCCGATCCCGGGGCGAACGTGATCAACAAGCTCACCTGCGGGCAGGCCGGCTGCCATACCGGCTACTCGGAGCGGCTCGAGAAGTCGCTCATGAACACCGAGGCCGGCAAGATCCAGGGCAACCTGCACACGTGGGGATTCCCCGAGATGCAGGACTACAACGTCCCCTGGGGAAACTACGACGTGAGCGACGACGACGGCCCCATACCGACGATCGGCACCGACCGCTACAAGAAGTACATGCAGGCGATGATCACCGCCTGGCCGAAGCAGTTCCCGAAAAGCCTGAAGCAGCTTCCCAGCCCGACGGTCGAGGAAATCGAGAAGGATCCGAAGCTCGCCGGCGTCACCTACCAGCGCCAGCAGTGCCAGCGCTGCCACGTCGGCGTGCGCGGGCGCGAGCGGCGCGGCGACTACCGCGGCATGGGCTGTTCCGCCTGCCACGTGCCGTATAGCAACGAGGGCTACTACGAGGGCAACGATCCGACGATCGACAAGGAGCAGCACGGCCACATGCTCACGCACCAGATCCAGGGCACGCGCGAGGCGAAAGTCAAGGTCGGCAACACCGAGTATTCGGGCATCCCGGTCGAGACCTGTAACAGCTGCCACAACCGCGGCAAGCGCATCGGCGTCACCTACCAGGGCCTGATGGAGTTCCCCTACGGCAGCCCGTTCACGCCGTCGGGAGGCAAGCAGCCGCCGCTGCACACCAAGAACTACCTCTTTATCTCCGACGATCTGCATCACCAAGTGCAGAGCCGGCCGGGCAATC
>JBFGLA010000267.1:0-3951 GCA_041576355.1 Burkholderiales bacterium | reverse complement strand
GCACGGTCACCACGAGCCCGTCGCGAATTCCGGCCTTGACTTCGGCGCGCCTGCCCTTCCACACCTCGATCGATTTCACCGCCTCACCGCGCTCGAACAGCTTCACGCTGTCGAAAAATTGGTAGCCCCAATTGAGGAGCTTCAACGAGTCCTGTGCGCGCCCGGATTCCGAGTCCGACCCGAGCAGAACGGAAAGCAGCCGGCGCGGCCCTCGCTTTGCCGAGGCGATCATGCAGTATCCTGCCGTCTCGGTGTGACCGGTCTTCAGTCCGTCCACAGTCGGATCCACCCAGAGCAGCCGGTTGCGGTTGAGCTGGGTGATGCCGTTATAGCGGAATTCCTTCTGCGCGTAGTGTTCGGCGTAGCGCTCGGGAAAGTCGTGAATCAGCGCCGAGGCGAGCAGATAAAGATCGTGCGCGGTGCTGTAATGATGCGGATCCGGCAAGCCGGTCGCGTTCGCAAAGCGCGTCTCCCTCATTCCGAGCCGTTCGGCCTCGCGGTTCATCATCGCGACGAATCCGGATTCGGAGCCCGCGATCGCCTCGGCCAGCGCGATCGCGGAGTCGTTGCCGGATTGCACCACCACGCCGCGGATCAGCTCGCCGACCGTTACGGGCTTGCCGGGCTCGATGAACATGCGCGAGCCCGGCACCTTCAGAACGTGCTCGGGAACCTTGACGCGTCGGTCGACGGTGAGTTTCTCGTCGCGCAACGCGGCAAAGGCAAGATAGCTGGTCATGAGCTTCGTGAGGGAGGCGGGCTCGAGGCGTTCGTCGGATTTTTCCGCGGCGAGAACCTGCCCGCTAGAGAGATCGGCGAGCAGCCAGGCCTTTCCCGAGACCGACGGCGCCGCGCCCGCCAGCGCCGCGGGTATCAAGCACGCGAGCAGCGTGAGGACTATCCGGTGCATCTCAGCGACGCGTCATCCGTTCTCGAAGAGCGCCGCGGCGCCGGGCGCCGCGCCGATCTCCCGGGGAATGATGCTCTCGACCTCGACCCGGGCGCTTCCTGCCTCGACGAATCCCAGCTTGGACGCGGCGGCGTAGGAGAGATCGATCAGCCGGCCGTCATGAAACGGGCCGCGATCGTTGACGCGCACGACGACGCTGCGTCCGTTTTCCAGATTGGTGACGCGCGCGTAGCTCGGAATTGCGAGCACCGGGTGGGCCGCGGTCATCAAGTACATGTCGTAGCGCTCTCCGCTCGAGGTCCTCTTGCCGTGAAAGCGTTTCCCGTACCAGCTCGCCACGCCCCGCTTCCGGTACGCGCGCAACTCGGTGAACGGCGTGTATTTCTTGCCGGACACCTCGTAGGGCCGGTTCGCGAAACGGTGCAGCGGCTCCCAGCGCGGTGTCGCATCGGGCATCTGCGCGAGGTATCGCGGCGGGTTTGCGGGCGGACCGTCGTCCTTGTAGTAGCCGCCGTCCCTCTTGGACAAGCTCCCGCAGCCGGCGAGCGCCGCGCCGGCAACGACTGCACATGCGAGCCCGTGCCTCACGAGGCCTCGTAGACGAAATGGCCCGCGACGATCGTCGCGCGAACGCGACCCGCAAGCTCGTAACCGAGGAAGGGTGAATTCTTGCCCTGGCTGCGCAGCGCTTCGGCGCTCACGCGCAGCGGCGCCGCAGGATCAAAGACCACGACATCGGCGGGAGCGCCGGCAGCGATCCGCCCCGTCGTCACCCCGAGAATGCGGGCGGGCTCGCTCGTCACGCGCGTAAGCGTGGCCGCGAGGGTGAGGCGCCTTTCCGCACCCCATTTCAGCGCGAGCGGCAGCAGCAGCTCGAGCCCGGTCGCACCGGGTTCAGCCTCGCCGAAAGGCAGATGCTTGTGGTCCTCGTCGACCGGCGTATGGTCCGAGCACGTGCAGTCGATCGTTCCTTCGGCGAGCGCTGCTCCGAGCGCGTCGCGATCGCGCTGCCGGCGCAGCGGCGGATCGAGCCGGCATTGCGAGTCGAAATAGCCGAGATCCATGTCCGAGAGATGTACGTGATGGATGCCGACATCGCAAGTGACGGGCAGCCCTTCCGCTTTCGCCCTGCGAATCATCTCCACCGCGTCGGCGGTCGAGAGCCGGCAGACGTGAACCCGCGCGCCGGTCGCGCGCACGAGTTCCAGGATCGTTCCGAGCGCGACCGTCTCGGCAAACGGCGGAATTCCCGGCAGGCCGAGGCGGGTCGCGACCTCGCCGTCGTGCGCCACGCCATCCTTCCCGAGCCAGACGTCCTGCGCGCGCAGCCAGACCGGCAGGCGGAATGTCGCCGCGTACTGGAGCGCCCGCCAGAGCACTTGCGTGTCGGCGATCGGCGCATTGGCCTGCGAAAACGCGACGCAGCCGGCTTCCGAGAGCTCCGCCATCTCCGTGAGCATCTCGCCCGCGAGCTTCACCGTCAGCGCACCGACGGGATACAGGCGCGAGCGCGCGAGCGCTTTCGCGCGCCGCCGCAGCATGTCGACGAGACCGGGTTCGTCGAGCGGCGGATCGGTGTCGGGCGGACATGCGAGACTGGTGACGCCGCCGGCGACCGCGGCGTCCATCTCGGATTCGAGCGTCGCCTTGTACTCGAACCCGGGCTCGCGCAGGCGCGCCGAGAGATCGATCAGGCCCGGCGCGACCACCAGCCCCTTTGCGTCAAACGTTCGGTCCGCCGCTGCCGCTTTCGCCTCGCCGTCGAGCGCGGCGACTTTCCCCTCGACGAGCAGGAGGTCGCCCGGGCGGTCCCGGCCGCTCGCGGGGTCGACGATGCGCCCGCCCTGGATCAGGATTCTCATCCGCTGCCCGCGATGATCGACATCACCGCCATTCTCACCGCAATGCCGAAGGTGACCTGAGGCAGGATCACCGAGTGCGGGCCGTCGGCGACCGTGGAATCGATTTCGACACCGCGGTTCATCGGCCCGGGATGCATCACGATCGCGTCGGGCTTGGCGAGGGCCAGCTTGTCCGCGGTGAGGCCGTAGTGCTTGAAGAACTCCTGCGCGCTCGGCAGGAGCGCACCGCGCATGCGCTCGCTCTGCAGGCGCAGCATCACGACCACGTCGCACCCCTTCAAACCCTCGCGCATGTTGCGGAACACCCGCACGCCGAGCGCCTCGACCCCGGGCGGCAGCAGCGTCTGCGGGGCGATCACGCGTACTTCCGGCGCGCCGAGCGTCGTCAGGCCGTGAATGAGCGAGCGCGCGACGCGCGAATGCAGCAAGTCGCCCACGATCGCCACCGTAAGCCGGGTGAAGTCCTTCTTGTAGTGGCGGATCGTGTACAGGTCGAGCAGCCCTTGCGTCGGGTGCGCGTGGCGGCCGTCGCCGGCGTTGATCACGTGCTCGTGCGGTTTGACGTGGCGCGCGATGAGGTACGGCGCGCCGGACGAGCCGTGGCGCACGACGAAGATGTCGGCCTGCATCGCCGAGAGGTTCGCCACCGTGTCGAGCAGCGATTCGCCCTTGGTCTGCGAGCTCACGGCGACGTTGAGATTGATCACGTCCGCCGAGAGGCGCTTGGCGGCGATCTCGAAAGTCGTTCGCGTGCGCGTCGAGGGCTCGAAAAAGAGATTGAATACGCTCTTGCCGCGCAGGATAGGCACCTTCTTTACTTCGCGCTCGGTCACGCCGGCGAACGAGGTCGCCGTATCGAGAATGCGCTCGATCACATCTCGCGGCAGGCCCTCGATGGACAGCAGGTGCTGCAGTTCCCCGTCCGAATTCAGCTGAGGATTACGCTGCACGGCCGCCCGCGGTCTCCAGCTCGAATGCGAGCTTCCCGTCCGCGCCCCGCTTCAGGCTCAGCCGCCGAGCGGCCGGAACGTCCACTACCGCGCCGCAGAACCGCGCGCAGATCGGCAGCTCCCTCCCGCCGCGATCGGCCAGGACCACGAGCGAGATACTGCCCGGCCGGCCGTAGTCGAACAGCTCATTCATCGCCGCGCGCACGGTGCGCCCGGTAAAGAGCACATC
>JBFGLA010000266.1:0-3965 GCA_041576355.1 Burkholderiales bacterium | reverse complement strand
TGAGACAGATCGCGCGCCGGCACGGCGGGGACGTCGCCTGCACGAGCGCCGAAGGCGGTGGGAGCCGGTTCGTCGTCCGCCTTCCTTTGCGTGCTGATGCCAGAAAGGGCGACGGATAGTGCACAATCTCGCCCTTCCTTTATTCGGAATCGGGAGTCATGCAATGCGGTATCGCCTGCTGTGTGCAGCGTTTTCATTGACCTTCTTCGCGGCAAGCGCGAACGCCGCGCACCCGCTCATCACGGAGGACACCGGAACCCAGGGCAAGGGGCGATATCAGCTGGAACTCTTCGGCGAGAGGACGCGCGACGAAGCGGCGGGCCTCGTCGTGCGCGCGACGCAAGTGACCGCTGTGCAGAGTTACGGCGTGGTGGACAGCGTCGACATCCAGTTCGGCATCCCGTACCTGAGGCAGAGTGAGGACGATGGCGCGACGCGCACGACCGTGCGCGGCAGGCAGGATGCCGCGATCGACGTCAAGTGGCGCTTCTATGAAAGGGACGGCCTGAGCTTGGGACTGAAGCCGGGCGTAACTCTGCCCACCGGCGACGACGAGCGCGGGCTCGGCAGCGGCCGCGCAGGCTGGGGAAGCCTCCTCATCCTCTCGTACGAAACCGGGCCGGTCGCGCTGCACTCGCACGTCGGGTATCGCAGGAACCGCAACACGCTGGACGAGCGCGAATCGCTTGGCCACATCTCCGGCGCGGTCATGTACAAGGTCGTGGATAGCGTGCGGCTGATCGCGGATTTGAGCTGGGACACCAACCCGGACAAGGCATCGAACGACCCGGTACGCTATTCGATTATCGGCGCGATCTGGGGGGTCAATCGCGACTTGGACCTCGACATCGGGTGGCGCCGCGGCCACGGCGAGCCGGCGACCGACAAGGCGTTTCTCCTCGGGGCGACGTTCCGCTGGTAGAACGCTCCGCGTGGATCTTGATCCGGCGCAAACCGGGTACGGATCTTACGATTGCTCACACGACTGTTGAGGTTGCTCAATTGCATCGTGAACCTGACGATCGCTAACACGGCCGTCGCGGTCGGGTGATCCGATGTGTCTTAGCCTCCGCACGTGGCGAACGAAAGACGAGGCGGAAGGTGAAGATCAAGACGCAGCTCATCCTATTCGGCGTTGTCGGCGCGGGGCTCATCCTGAGCGTCGGCGGCGCGAGCCTTTACTCCAAGCATCAGATGGACCGCGCGCTCGATGTCAGCGCAATGTATGCGACCGCCATCCGAAGCCAGGTCGAAGCGGACATGATGCACGACGCCTTGAGGGGGGATGTGCTCGAGGTTCTGCTTGCCGGCATACGTGCTGATCGGCAGGGCGTTAAGGCGGCACAGGGCTTGCTCGCCGAGCACGCGGAGAATCTCAAGGGACGGCTGCTGGAATTGAGCACGCTCGCTTTGCACGGCGAACTGCAGCGACATTTGAACGCGATACGCGGCCCGCTCGACGACTACGTTCGCTCCGCAAACGAGATCGCGGCGATTTCCAATGACAGCGAAGCCGCGCTCGGCCGTTACCCCTCGTTTCTCGAGAAATTCTCTAATCTCGAGACGTCGATGAAGAAGTTCAGCGACGCGCTCGAAGCCGCCGCAGCGGCTAATAAGAAGGACGCCAGCGCCGCGACCGCGTTCGCGGAGCGGAGCATCATCGCCGGGACATTGCTGGGAGTGCTGCTGGTCGCGCTCGTAGCGGTCGCGGTGTTCCGGGACGTACGAAGATCGCTCGTCGACCTGCAAAGCGCTGTCGACGATTTGTGCACCGGGTCGGGAGATCTCACCTACCGACTGCCCGCAATGAAGGGCGAGTTCGGGCATCTCAGCGATTCGATGAATCGGTTCATCGCCGGTTTGTACGACATCGTCGCGCAGGTTCGGGACAGCGCGATCTCCATCAGTGGAGCCGCCAGACAGGTCGCGCAGGGGAACCAGGAGCTGTCCGGCCGTACCGAAGAGCAGGCATCGAGCCTGGAGGAAAGCGCCGCCTCGATGGAGGAGCTGACCACCACGGTCAAGCAAAACGCCGAGAACGCGCGGCGGGCGAATGACATCGCTGTGACGACTTCCGCGGTCGCGGGACGGGGAGGGAAGGTCATGGGCGAGGTCGTGACGACGATTGCCGGCATGTCGGAGTCCTCGATAAGGATCTCCGACATTATCGGGGTCATCGACGGCATCGCCTTTCAGACCAACATCCTGGCGCTCAACGCCGCCGTGGAGGCCGCCCGTGCCGGAGAGCAGGGCCGGGGATTTGCGGTCGTGGCCTCCGAGGTCAGAAGCCTCGCTCAGCGGTCCGCGGGGGCGGCCAAGGAGATCAAGCAGCTTATCGAGAGCTCCGTGGAGCGGGTCAACCGCGGTACTGAGCAGGTGCTTGGCGCGAGCAAGACGATAGAAGAGGTCGTCATTTCGGCCAAGCGTATGACCGACATCATCGCGGACATTGCGGCGGCCTCGCAGGAGCAGCTCACGGGAATCGAACAGGTCGGGAGCGCAGTCGTCCAGATGGATCGCGCAACGCAGCAGAACGCAACACTGGTGGAACAGTCCGCGGCGGTGGCCGAGCACATGGCGGGGCAAGCCGACGATCTTATGAAATCGGTCGCGCGGTTCAAGCTCGGCGATAGCAAGACGCCCGTCGGCGCGGTGGCGACGCGCCCCAGCGTGTCCCCGAGGCATGAGATCGAGTCGCCGGCTGCGGCCGTGCGCTCCGAGCGCGAAGCGCGCGTTCGCGGGCGTGTGGGCGTTGCCAATCCCAGGGCATTCGCAGGCATGGATGCGGCTACCGCCTGACGGAGAGGCGGAAGGCTCGGCCGCTGAGACCCGATCAAATCAGGCGCTGCTTGTCGAAGTACGCCTTGCGCCAGCGGGTCACGGTCACTTTTTCGAATAGCCCGGCCTTGCTGAATGGGTCGCCGGCGATGAATCGCTCGGCCTCGGCACGATCGTCGGTGTCGACAATGAGGATCCCGCCATGCCCGCCGGTTCCGTCGTCGCTGATGAGCGCGCCGGCGGCGAGCAGCAGGTGTTTGTTCGCGTCAAGGTACCTCAGGTGCTCTTCGCGCACTTGGTTGCGCAGCATCTGCCGGCTGGGCTTATCGACGGTCTGGATCGCGTAGGGCATCGAAATCTCCTTCGGCTCGAGGTTTGCGGGGAGCCGAATCTTAAACTCTTGCCCGACGCCGGTGTTTCCTCCCGACGCGGCTTCGGCTAAGCTCGCCTGCTTCTCGGGTGTTCCACGCAATCCACAGGCCGCGATGTCCCAATACGTCTACACGATGCGCAGGGTCAGCAAGAGGGTGCCGCCCCAGCGCACGATCATCAAGAACATCTCGCTCAATTTCTTCCCCGGCGCGAAGATCGGGGTGCTCGGCCTGAACGGCTCGGGAAAATCCACGCTACTCCGGATCATGGCGGGCGTCGATACGGACTTCGAGGGCCAGGCGATCCCGATGCCGAATCTGAGGGTGGGTTTGCTGCCGCAGGAACCGCAGCTCGATCCGGCCAAGACCGTGCGCGGCAACGTCGAGGAGGGGCTCGGCGAAACCATCGCGCTCGTGAAGCAGTTCAACGCGATCAGCGAGCGCTTTGCCGAGCCCCTGGAAGACGAGGAAATGAACAAGCTGCTCGAGGAGCAGGGCGAGCTGCAGGCGAAAATCGACGCCGCCGGCGGGTGGGAGATCGAGAGAAAGCTCGAAGTCGCGGCCGACGCGCTGCGGCTGCCGCCCTGGGACATGGATGTGACGAAGATCTCGGGCGGCGAGCGCCGGCGGGTGGCGCTGTGCCGGCTGCTGCTTTCCGAACCGGACATGCTGTTGCTCGATGAGCCGACCAACCATCTCGACGCGCTCTCGGTGCAGTGGCTCGAGCAGTTTCTCGAGCGCTACCCGGGAACCGTCATTGCGGTGACGCACGACCGGTATTTTCTCGACAACGTCGCGGGCTGGATCCTGGAGCTG
>JBFGLA010000265.1:0-3970 GCA_041576355.1 Burkholderiales bacterium | reverse complement strand
CGCGCGCGCGGCTTCCACCGCGGCGTTGAGCGCCAGGATGTTGGTCTGGAAGGCGATGCCGTCGATCACGGTGATGATGTCGGCGATCTTGCGCGAGGAGTCCGAGATCCCGCTCATGGTGTTGACGACCTGGCGCACGACCTCGCCGCCGCGGGTGGCCACATCGGAGGCGCCGATCGCGAGCTGGTTCGCCTGGCGGGCGTTCTCGGCGTTTTGCTTGGAGGTCGCGGCCAGCTCTTCCATCGAGCTCGCCGTCTCCTCGAGGCTGGAGGCTTGTTCCTCGGTGCGGCTGGAGAGATCTCCGTTGCCGCGCGCGATTTCCTGCGAGCCCGTATGGACGTTGCTGGCGGCGGTCTGGATCGATCCGACCGTCTCGGCCAGGTCGTCCTTCATCTTGCGCAGCGCCTCGAGCAGTTGCCCGGTCTCGTCCCGTGACGCCGAGTCGATCTGTACCGTCAGATCGCCGTCCGCCACGGTCCGCGCCACGTGCACCGCGTGATTCAGCGGCTGCGTGATCGCACGGACGAGAAAAAAGCCCACGATGACCGCGAGCACCACCGCCGCCAACGTGACGGCGATCGTCGTGATCGTGAGCACGCGGTAGATCGACGCGCCGCCCTCGTATTCCTGCTTGGCGATCTTGAGCTGCAGCTGTGAGAGCTGGTCGAGCAGACCCGATATCGGGTCAATCGCCGGGTACAGCCGGTTGAGATGGAACTCCTGAAGCGAATCACGGTCTTGCCGCTCGAGAATCTCGCGCAGCTCTCCGACCGACAGGTCGGCCACGCGCAGCATCGGATCGATGCGGGCGATCAGCTCCTTCTCTTCCTCGACCAGGCCCGTGCTACGGTAGTTCGACCAGTTCTCGCGGATGACCTTCCTCGCGCTGTCGACGTTCTCAACCGCCTTGGGAAAGAGAATCGTGCCGTTCAGCACCTTGTTCGCGGTATTGACGATGTTGACGGCATAGGCGTCCGCCATGTGCTTGATCTGCTCGAGCGCGACGACGCGATCGTTGTAGACCGATTCTAGGCTGTGCACGGTCTTGCGCAGCCCGTTGACGCTGAGCGCGCCGATGCCGACGAGCGCCGCGCACAGAATGCCGAGGGTGATCATCAACCTCGACCTGATAGTCATTGCAGTCATCGGTAGCCCCTCCCGCGACTAATGGATATTTCATTATCCGCTCCGAGGGACGAAGGACAAGGGACCCTAATAAAAACTTACAGTTGCGCTCGACGTGGAATTGCGCACGCGCGGCGGCGCGCCCGCGCCGCGTTCTCACTGCGCGGAAGGGAACACCAGCCGGCCCAGCCACCAGGCGATGCCCGCCATGAACGCCGAGCAAGGAATTGTCAGGACCCAGGCCCACACGATGTTGCCGGCGATTCCCCAGCGCACGGCCGAGACCGACTGCGCCGAGCCGACGCCGACGATCGACCCCGTGATCGTGTGCGTGGTCGAGACCGGGATGCCGAGGCCCGTGGCGATGAAGAGCATCGCCGCGCCGCCGGTCTCGGCGCAGAACCCACCTACGGGCCGCAGTTTGGTGATCCGCTGCCCCATGGTCTTCACGATACGCCAGCCGCCGAACGCGGTGCCGAGCGCGATCGTGACATAGCACGCGACCACCACCCAGTAGGGGATCGGGTCGTTATTTCCAAGGAGCCCGGCGGCGATCAGCAGCATCCAGATGATGCCGGCGGTTTTCTGCGCATCGTTGCCGCCGTGGCCGAGGCTGTACAAGGAAGCCGATATCAGCTGCAGCCGGCGAAACCATCGGTCGACCCGCGAAGGCCGTGCGCGCAGGAAGATCCAGGCGACCGCGACCATGAGGAGCGAGCCGAACAGAAACCCCACGAACGGCGAGATGAAAATGAACGCCACCGTCTTCAGGATGCCGGAGGGACTGAGCGCCCAGGTCCCCGCCTTGGCGACCGCCGCGCCGACCAGGCCGCCGATCAGCGCGTGCGAGGACGACGACGGGATGCCGTAGTACCAGGTGATGAAATTCCATGCGATCGCGCCCATGAGCGCGCCGAAGATGACGTAGTGATCGACGATTTCCTGGTCGACGATGCCCTTGCCGACGGTCGTCGCGACCTTGAGCTGAAAGACGAACAGCGCGGCGAAGTTGAACATCGCCGCGAGCAGGACGGCCTGGTGCGGCTTGAGCACGCCGGTGGATACGACGGTCGCGATCGAATTCGCGGCGTCGTGAAAACCGTTCATGAAATCGAACGCGAGCGCGACCAGGACCAGCAGGATCACGATCCCCAGCGAGATGTGGAGCGGCTCCAAGCGCGATCGCCTCGTCTCGGCGGGCTATGAGTTCTCGAGGACGATGCCCTCGATCACGTTGGCGACGTCCTCGCAGCGGTCGGTGACCGTTTCCAGGAGATCGTAGATCACGCGCATCTTGATCACCTGCTTGATGTCGTTCTCGTCGCGAAAGAGCTTGCCGAGCGCCGAGCGCATGACGCGATCGGCGTCGGACTCGAGCCGGTCGATCTCCTCGCAGCACTTCATGATCGCCTCTGCTTGCTTGACGTTGGTAAGCAGCCCGACCGCGATCTTCACTCGTTCGCAGCACATCTGGCAGATCTCGGCGAGCTGCTTCGCCTCCGGGGTGATGCGCCTCAGGTCGTACAGCGCCACCGACTCGGCGACGTCCTGGATCAAGTCCAGGATGTCGTCCATGTTGGTGATCAACTCGTGCATCTGGTCGCGGTCGAAGGGCGTGATGAAGGTGCGATGCAGCAGGGTGATCGTCTCGTGGGTCGTCTTGTCGGCGGCGCGCTCGGCGGCGTCGATCCTCTGCGCGTACACCTCGAGATCGGTGAAGGTCGTGAGCATCGCGGCGAGCGCCCGGCTGCCCTCGACGATGCGCTCGGCGTGCGCGTTGTAGTGTTCGAAAAACCGCCCCTCGCGGGGCATCAGACGTCCGAGCATCGGCTGGCTCTCCCTCGACTCGCCGGGATTGTAATGTCTCTACGCGGCGAAGCGCGCTCAGGTCCGGAAACCGGCGCCGAGCGATGCGAGGCGCTCGATATCGGCGTCGGCGAAGCCCCAGTCGGCAAGCGCCTCACGGCCGCCTTCTCCGCGCTCGGGCGGGGCGCGCCGCACCGCTCCGGGTGTGCGCGAGAAGCGGGGCGCGGGCGCCGGCTGCTCGACCCCGGCGATGGTGACGTAACTGCCGCGCGCCGCGTTGTGGGGATGGCGCCTCGCTTCCGCGAAGCCGAGCACCGGCGCGAAGCAGGCGTCCGAGCCTTCGAACACCGCGCACCATTCGTCGCGCGTCTTCGCCTTGAACGCGGCGGCGAAGCGCTCGCGCAGCTCGCTCCAGCGCGCGCGGTCGTGCTGCGCCGGTAGGCTCTCGGCGGCAAGCCCGAGGCGCTCGATCAGCTCGCCATAGAACTTCGCCTCGATCGCGCCGATCGCGACGTGCTCCCCGTCCTTCGTCTCGTATACCTCGTACCACGGCGCGCCGGTATCGAGCGCGTTCGCGCCGCGTTCTTCGGTCCAGCTGCCCTGAGCGAGAAAGCCCGAGAACATGGCGGCGAGAAGCGAGGCGCCCTCGACCATCGCGGCGTCGACGACCTGGCCGCGGCCGGTGCGGCTCGCGGAGAGGAGCGCGCAGCACATGCCGAACGCGAGCAGCATCCCGCCGCCGCCGAAGTCGCCGACGAGGTTGAGCGGCGGGACCGGCGCCGCATCCTTGCGGCCGATCGCGTGCAGCACGCCGGCGAGCGCGATGTAGTTGATATCGTGCCCGGCGCGCGCCGCGAGCGGGCCGTCCTGGCCCCAGCCGGTCATGCGTCCGTACACCAGCCGGGGATTGCGGGCGAGCATCGTTTCGGGACCGAGGCCCAGGCGCTCCATGACGCCGGGGCGAAAGCCTTCGATCAGCGCGTCGGCGCGCGCAATGAGCTCGAGCGCGGCCCCGGCACCGGTGGACGACTTGAGATCG
>JBFGLA010000264.1:0-3979 GCA_041576355.1 Burkholderiales bacterium | reverse complement strand
TGCGCTACGGCTGGGTGCTGCCGCGGGCGCGCCTGGAATTCAAGCGCGACCTGGAAAGCGACGATCCGGCGACGATCGCCTACGCTGACCAGTTCGCCGGGCCGCGATATTCGCTCACCCCCGTCGCGAACGAACGCAACTCGTGGCTGACCGGGATCGGCAGCGACTTTCTGCTCGGCGACGGGCTCAAGCTGAGCTTCGACTACCAGCTCGAGCGCACCCGCGGCTCGGATCGCAGCCAGGCTTTCCGCTTCTGGCTCGTCAAAGACCTCGATGCCAGGGGCTTCCCGCCGGGGCTTGCCTCCCCTCTGACCTTCGACGACCCGGTCCGCGTCGAGGCCGCGGCCATGCGCGACGACAACCTCAACCGCGCAAGCCGGGCGCAGGACAAGCTCGCCGACAACGTCTACAGCGTCAACGTCGGCAAGAGCACGGCTTTCTACCTCACCCGTTACTCGCGCTGGGTCCTGTCCGGGTTCGTGAGCGGCGAGCGGCTCTACACCTACTCGGGCCTCAACCGCGTCTCCGCAGGCGCCCAGGCGGAGCTGCAGAACCGCCACTCTGCCGACTTCAGCGCTCCGACCTTCGGCCTCTTCGTGCGCGCCGCGCGCGACGATTACCACTCCGAGCTGCGCGACGGCAGCCGTTCCTCGCTGGGGTTCAGCGTGCGCCAGTCGCTCACCGACCGCATCGACGCGTTCGGCGCGATCGCGCGCAACCTGCGCCGGGCGCGAAACGACACGTTCGACGGCATGGATTCCTCGGCGCGCTTCAACCTCGACTATTCGCTGCGCGCGAGCGGCACCTTGTATCTCGGCGGCGAATACCGGCGCGGCGATCTCGTCTCGAGCGGCCCGCCCTCGGCCGAGAGCGCGGCGATCGCGCGCGTCGTCGCCGACGACGACGCCTACGGCGGGAGCCCGCTCCTTGCGTACCGCTACGAAGCGAAGACCGTGATCTGGACGCTCGGCTACAACTGGCCGCTCGGGCCGCGGGACTCGATCGATTTCTCCGCGCGGCAGGCGCGCTCGACGCCGATCTCGCAGCCCGATCCCGCGGCGGTGAGCCCCTATCCGTCCACGGGGGGCGCGGAAGCGGCAGGAACGTCGCAGTACACGGCGAATCAATATTCGATCGCCTACCTGATGCGCTTCTAGGCGGTTCCGGGCGGACTTCGTCGGGCGCGCGAGGGATCCCCTCGGGCACGGGGGTTGCTTCTACTCCCCGACACAGTGTATCAAGACCCCATGGCTGCGATTTTCGACGAGATGCATGCGCCGGACCGGTGCGCGCGCGCTCACTACGCCCCGTACCAGGACTGGCTCGCCGTGGTGCCGCCGGCCCACATCGCGCAGAAGCGCGCCGAGGCGGATTCGGCGTTTCATCGCTACGGCATCACCTTCGCCGTGTACGGCGAGGATGCCGGCACGGAACGGCTGATTCCGTTCGACGTCATTCCGCGCATCATCCCCTATGCCGAATGGCAGATGCTCGAGCGCGGCCTGCGCCAGCGCGTCACCGCCCTCAACGCGTTCATCCACGACATCTACTCCGGCCAGCGCATCGTCAAGGCCGGGCTGATCCCGCCCGAGCAGGTCTTCTGCAACGCGCAGTACCGGCCCGAGGTGCAAGGCGTCTCGGTGCGCAACGGGATCTATTCGCACGTCGCCGGCATCGACATCGTGCGCGCGACGTCGTCTGGCGGGGAGGCGGCGTATTACGTGCTCGAGGACAACCTGCGGGTGCCTTCGGGCGTCTCGTACATGCTGGAAAACCGGCGCATGATGCTGCGCCTGTTCCCGGAGCTGTTCGCCCGCTACAACGTGCTGCCGGTCGAGCATTACCCGGACCTGCTGCTCGACACGCTGCGCCAGGTGGCGCCGGCGGGGCTGGACGACCCGACCGTGGTGGTATTGACCCCGGGAGCGTACAACAGCGCCTATTTCGAGCACGCTTTCCTTGCGCAGCAGATGGGCGTCGAGCTGGTCGAAGGCAAGGACCTGTTCGTGCACGACGAGACGCTTTTCATGCGCACTACCCAGGGACCGCGCCGGGTCGACGTGATCTACCGGCGCATCGACGACGACTTCCTCGATCCGCTCGCCTTCCGGCCCGATTCGGCGCTGGGCGTCGCAGGTCTGCTCTCGGTCTACCGCGCCGGGCGCGTGACGCTCGCCAATGCGATCGGCGCCGGAGTGGCCGACGACAAGTCGATCTACCCCTACGTGCCGGAGATGATCCGTTTTTATCTCTCCGAGGCGCCGATCATCGCCAACGTGCCCACTTACCAGTGCCGCAAGGCCGACGAGCTTTCCTACGTCCTCGCCAACATAGAGGCTCTGGTGGTGAAGGAAACCCACGGCGCGGGCGGCTACGGGATGCTGATCGGCCCGGCGTCGACGCGGGCCGAGATCGAAGAATTTCGCGCGCGGGTCAAGGCGGCGCCTGACAAGTACGTCGCGCAGCCGACGCTCGCGCTTTCCGCCTGCCCAACTTTCGTCGAATCCGGCATCGCGCCGCGCCACATCGACCTGCGACCCTTCGTGCTCTCGGGCAAGGACGTGCGCATGGCGCCCGGCGGCCTCACGCGGGTCGCGCTCAAGGCCGGGTCGCTGGTCGTCAATTCGTCCCAGGGCGGCGGCACCAAGGACACCTGGGTGCTGGCGGGCTGATCGTGCTCTCGCGCACCGCCGATTCGCTCTACTGGATGGCGCGCTACACCGAGCGGGCGGAGAATGCCGCGCGCCTGCTCGACGTGACCTACCGCATGTCGCTGCAGCGGCAGGCGACCCAGAGCGGCTACTGGGGCGCAGCGCTCGGCATCACCGGCCTCGAGTCGGACTACAAGTCGAAGTACGGCGCCATCGCGGCGGCCAACGTGCTGCACTTCATGGCGATCGATCCGGACAACAAGTCGTCCATCCTTTCCTGCCTGCGCGCCGCGCGCGAGAACTGCCATGCCGTGCGCGGCACCGTCACGTCCGAAGTCTGGGAAACGATCAACACGACCTGGCTCGAGGCGCGCGAGTCGGTCGGCGGCCTGCTGCGGGGCGCGATCCAGAGCGCCGAGCTGACCAAGTACCTGGAGTGGGTGAAGTTCCGCTCGCACCTGTCGCGCGGCGTGACGACGGGAACGATGCTGCAGGACGAGGCGTTTCACTTCATCCGTCTCGGCACCTTCCTCGAGCGGGCCGACAACACCGCGCGCCTCCTCGACGTGAAGTTCGACGAGCTCGCACCCAAGGAGGGCCCGGCGGACGAGTACTACGAGTGGGGCGCGCTGCTGCGCTCGGTGTCCGCCTTCGAGATCTACCGCAAGGTCTATCGCGCTATCATCACCGCGCCGCGCGTCGCCGAGCTGCTGATACTGCGCGACGCGATGCCGCGCTCGCTGCACGCCTGCATGCGGGAGGTGAACCAGATCCTCGGCCTGGTCGGGAACGCCGGCTCGCACGAGACGCAGCGCCGGGCGGGCGAAGTCTATTCGCGCTTGCGCTACGGCCGCATCGAGGACATCCTGCAAGTCGGACTGCACGACTACCTGACCGACTTTCTCACGCGCACCGCGGATCTGGGCGACCGGATCGGCCAGGATTTTCTCGTGCCGACGGCCTGAGCGGGATACACACCGTGCTGCTCGACATCTTCCACGAAACGCTCTATCGCTATGCCGTGCCGGCGACCTACAGCGTGCAGGTCATCCGGCTCTGGCCGCGTGCCGACTCGGGGCAACGCGTCCTCGACTGGACGCTCGAAATCCCGGGGCGGCGCTGGCATCACGTCGATGCCTTCGGCAATATCGTCTACGTCAGCTCGCTCACCGATAAGCACGACGAGCTGCGCGTGATCGCGCGCGGCCAGGTCGAGACGCTGGACGAAACGGGGTTGCTGCGCGCGCACGATATGGCAGTGCCGCCGCTCGCCTTCGCCTTGCCGACCCGCCTGACCGCAGTAGCGGGGGAGGTCGAGACGGTTGCGG
>JBFGLA010000263.1:0-3985 GCA_041576355.1 Burkholderiales bacterium | reverse complement strand
TGCCGCGCCTGTGGTGGGTGCTGACGTCGCGAAGCTGGGTCGAGATCCCGATCAACGCCTATGCAATCGAACATCGGGACGGTCTCGTGCTGTTCGACGCCGGCATGGATCCGGCCATCGCGACGGACCCCCACTATGTGTCGAGCGCCATCGACCGGTTCTTTCTGCGCAGGCTGTTCCGCTTCCATATCGGTCCCGGCGACGCCCTAAGCAACAAGCTTGCCGCGCTGGGATTCGCCGCCGCCGACGTCAGCAAAGTCGTCGTCTCGCACCTGCACTGGGACCATATCGGCGGCATCGCGCACGTGCCGCAGGCCGACTTGCTCGTCAGCGCCAGGGAATGGCGCCAGCTCTCGGATCCGCATCCGGAGCGCGAGTGGATTCTGCGCGAGCACATCGAATTGCCCGGGGCGAAGTGGCGCGCGATCGAGTTCGCTCCGACCGACGATCCGGTACTCGCGCCCTTCGGCGCCAGCTACGACGTGATGGGAGACGGGTCGATGATCTTGCTGCCGACCCCCGGCCATACGCCGGGATCCATGTCCATGCTGATGCGTAGCGGCGACGCGCCGCCGCTCCTGTTCGTGGGCGACCTGACGTACGACGGCTCGATGCTGATGCGGGACCAGGTCCCGGGGACGGGCGATGCGGCGCAGTTGCGTTCATCCTTCGCCAAGGTCCGCACCCTGAAGAAGCGCCTGCCCGATCTCGTCATCCTGCCCGCCCATGATCCGCGTGCCGCCTCGGACCTGAGAGCGGCGGCACAGGCAGTGGCTGTCGACGCCTAGCGCGCTTCCGGGGAGCCGCTATTTTCGCCGATCTCCCGCGAATCACCCTTAGGCCGCGCCTGCTCGCCCGCTCCCGGCTGCTCGCCTCCTCCCGGCGCCGCAGCGGCGGGCCCCGGGATCACGAGCCAAAGCACGGCGTAGAGCACGATCCCCAAGCCGCCGACGATGGCGAGCACCACGAACGCGGCACGGAACATCACCGGATCGAGCTGGAAGTATTCGCCCAGCCCGCCGCATACGCCTCCGATCATGCGCTCCGCGCCGGAGAGCCGCAGCTTCCTGTCGGCGCCGGCTTCCGGCTGCGCGCCCGCCCGCAGCGGAACGAGTATCCACAGCACCACGTACGCGACCGCGCCGAGACCCCAGAACAGGATCCAGAAGAGAAAGAAGAGCCGAAAAAACACCGGATCGAGCTCGAAGTACTCGCCCAGGCCGGCGCACACCCCGGCGATCTTGCGCTCGTCTGCCGATCGATACAGTCTTTTCATGGGTAACCTCGTCTAGAGCGTGACGGCGAAGAACCTTCTCGTCAACGTCAATGTGGCGAATTCGGCCGGCGGCGCGTTGACCCATGTCAATCATCCGGGCGCGAGCCGCCCGGGGGCGAGGCGCGTTCGAGCCGGCAGCGAGCCTTGCCTACGGCTTTCTGCCCTTCAGGGTCTGCGCAACCTTGTCGACCGGAAAGTCGACCTGCATGCGCTTGAACGCCCCCTGCAGGAACGGCAGCAGCCGACGCAGGATCTCATTGCTCGCTTCACCCAGCCGATCGGGACTGACACGCTCGAGCACCTGGAGTGCGCGGTCGACCTCGATCGGCAGCGCAGGGGGCGTGGCGACCGGGACCCCGGGCGGGCCGCCCGCCGTCTTGCGCAGGCGGTCCCGGGCGAGCTTCATCAGATCCTCGATCGAGCTCGCGGGGTCGGCGCCGACCGAGGAAATGCCGAAATGCACGCGGATCTGCTCATTCGCCTTTTCCAGCTGCTCACGCAAGTGGCGCGCGAAGCTCAGCGCCTGCGTCGCCCCGGCGCCCCCCGAAATGACGGTGAACTCCCTATCCCCCGCTCGGGCGAGCAGACTCTCCTTGGTCAGCATCTCGGTCGCGAGCTTGGCGATGCGATCGAGCAGCGGGTCGGTGATCGTCTTGCCGGCTTGCGCCGCCGCCCCGGGGGCAGCGTCGAGGAGAAAACTCATCGCCCAGAGCTGCCCGCCGTCGCGGCGCGCGATCGAATAGAGCCTGCGTCCTTCCTCAACCAAGGAAGGCAGCGTCAACGGCCCGGGTGTCCGGCCGCGCGTGACGCTCTGCGCCGGCGCCGGCTTGCTTTCCTTCGGCTCCGGGCTCGCCGCGACCACGCGCAGCTGCTTCTCGATGCGCGAGATCACCTCGGGCGCATCGGCGGACTTGCTGATGAAGTCGTTCGCGCCCGAGTCGCGCGCACGCCTCCTGATCGATTCGCCCTCGTGGCCGGTGATGATGATGAACGGCAGCTTGCGGACGCGGGCGTCTTTGGAGCCGCGCACCCGCGCCAGCAGGCCGAAACCGTCGAGCTTCGGCATGTCGAAGTCGCAGAACACCAGCACGATCGAGGGGTCGCTTTGGATCGCCTCCCAGCCGGCGTCGCCGTCGGCGGCCTCGATCACCTCGAACGTGTCGCTCAGGATGCGACTGAACGTCGTGCGGACAAACTTCGAATCGTCGACGAGAAGGACGTGCTTTGCGGGCATCTCGGCCGGACAGGGATCGTACAGCCAAGCATTTTGCGCATAGGACGGCGCTCCGGAGACGGGCAAATGTCACGAGACCCGGTTTTATCCTTCGCCGAAGACAACTCCGTCGCTGATTACAATCCCGGATTGGGCGAAACACCATGATCCTCGCGGGAGACATCGGCGGCACGAACACCAGGCTCGGGCTCTTCGAGCGCGCCGGCGCTCGCGCCGCGCCGACCGAGACTCGGACCTACTCGAGCACCGAGCACGAAAGCCTCGCCGCGATCGTCGCCCAGTTCACGGCGGCGCATCGACACAAGGTCGAGGCGGCGTGCTTCGCCATCGCGGGTCCGGTGAAGGACGGCAAAGTCGCGACCACCAACCTCGCCTGGGTGGTCGACTCCGAGCGCCTCGCCCAGCTGCTCAAGCTGCGCAAGGTCGAACTGATCAACGACCTGGAAGCGATCGGCCACGGCCTGGAGCAGCTCGCGCCCGAAGATCTCGCGACGCTCAACTCGGGTGCCGGGGGCGGAAAAGGCAATCGCGCGATCATCGCAGCCGGCACCGGGCTCGGCCAGGCGGGATGCTACTGGGACGGACGTGCGCATCATCCCTTCGCCTGCGAGGGCGGGCATGTCGATTTCGCGCCGCGTAACGAGCTCGAGGTCGAGCTCCTGCGCTACCTGCTCAAGAAGTTCGAGCGCGTGAGCTACGAACGCATCCTTTCCGGCTCAGGCTTGGTCGAGCTGTACCGGTTCCTGCACGATACGAGCCGCGGCGAGGAGGACCCTGCGCTGACCGAGGTGCTCTTGCAGCAGGCGCACCCGGCGCCGATCGTGCGCGCGGCGCTCGATGCGCGCTCCGAGCGCTGCTCGCTCGGGCTCGATCTGTTCGTCTCGCTCTACGGCGCCGAGGCGGGCAACCTCGGCCTCAAGCTCATGGCGCGCGGCGGGATCTTCCTCGGCGGCGGAATCGCGCCGCGCATCCTCGAGCGCCTCCGGCGGCCCGCCTTCATGCAGGCGTTGACGGCCAAGGGGCGCATGCGGCCGCTGCTCGAGAGCATGCCGGTGCACGTGATCCTGAACGACAAGGTGGGGCTGCTCGGCGCCGCGCGCTACGCGGCGTCGTGACGAAAACGCATGGGTCCGATCCCGGATACACTCGCGCGCATGGTGCGCTCGCCCTGCATCGACGTGTGCCGCATGAACGAAGCGCTCGGCCTGTGCGAAGGCTGCGGCCGCACGCTGGACGAGATCGCGCGCTGGGCGCAGATGAGCGACGCCGAGCGCGACCGCATCATGGCCGAGCTGCCCGGGCGCCGCGCGGCGCGGACCCTGCCGCAGGCCTGAGCCGTCTATGCCGCGCTGCGCTTCTTCAGCCGGGCGCGCTCGTTCAAGCGGCGAGTCATCCGGCTCGCGCCGCCTGCGCCAGCCTTGGGCGTAGCATCGTCGTGATCTCGTCGGCCGAGACGGGCCGGCTGAAGTAGTAGC
>JBFGLA010000262.1:0-4014 GCA_041576355.1 Burkholderiales bacterium | reverse complement strand
GCCCATCGCCAGGTTGATGGCGAAGAACGGGATCGCCGGAATCAGCCGCAGCGTGAAGAGGTAGAACGCCCCCTCGCGCTCGATGCCGGCGTTGATCGTGCGCAGGCTGTGGCCGAAGCGGCCCTGTACCCAGTCGCGCAGCAGGAAGCGCGACACGACAAAGGCGAGCGTCGCGCCGATGGTGGAAGCGAAGGAGACGATCACCGTGCCCCAGAGCAGGCCGAAGATGGCGCCCGCGACGAGCGTCATCAGCGCCGCGCCGGGGAGCGAGAGGCCGGTCACCGCGACGTAGACGAGAAAATAGGCGAGCACCGTCTGCGCGGGATGCGTCGCGTAGACCTCCTGGATCGCCTGCTGCTGCGCCTTGACGTTCTCGAAAGTCAGGTAGGCGGGCCCACCGGCGGCAAAGAACACGACCACCAGAAGCGCGACGACCGCGATGACGACGACCTTCGATCGGCTCATGCCAGCCCCCCTCGGGTTTGCCCGGACGCCGCCGCGCTCAAGCCGCGCAGTGCGCGGCGCGCCGCGTTTCGCGTTGTTCTAGCCGCAGGGCGTCCTCGAGCTGGTAGCGCGGGCCGCCCGCGATACGCGCATGATACGAAAGGTGCGCGTCGGATCCCTCCGGCCACAGCTCGAGAAAATGCCGCTCCCAGGCGATCGTATCGTAATCCAGCGGCACGGCCTCGACGTGCAGGCCCGCCGCGCGCGCGCCGTACAAGGCGCCGCGCCCGGGCCGCACCGAGATGCGCGTGGCAAGGCCGTAGCGCGTGCCGGAGAAGTTCGGCATGCCCGCGGCGCCATTGTTCGCAACGACTTTCCCCTCGCGCTCGCCGCCGAAACGCTGCAGCACCGGCAGGCAGGTATGGCTGGAAGCAAACACGCGAACCTCGGCGCGCTCGAATGCGGCTCGGGCCGCCGCTTGGCCCTCCGGCGTGCCGAGCCGCTCCTGCGAGAAATCCCAGCCGGCGAGCGAGTCGGCGTCGCCGTGCACCACCGCGACGCGCTCGCCGCCGACCTCGGCGACGAGGGTCATCGGCAGCGCGGCGAGCGCCGCGAGGTCATCGGCCAGCGCGCGCGCCGCCGCGCGCAGGCGCTCGATGATGCGGTTCGAGCGCGCCACTTCCGCGTCTCCGACCCACTGCGGATAGCCGCAGCCGCAGCCGGCCCCGGCATCGGGCCGCGCGAGCTCGGTCTCGACGTTGCCGCGCGTGGCGGGGTGGCGCAACACCGCCGCGTCGATGCGGCCGAACTCCTGCGGGTCGGCGTCGAACCAGTGGAAATCGCCGTTGAACACGAGCGCCTTTGCACCCGGCTCGCGCTCGTAGAGCTCGAGCAGGCGCTCGAGCGCGTAGCGATTGCCGTACAGCCCGCCGGCGATCCACAGCGTTTCGGCGCGCAGCGTCGCCGGCGCCGCGAGCGCGGCGGCGCCGTAGCGGTACGAGAGCGGACAGGCGCGCCCGGGCGCCGCGTCGGGGTCAGCCATTCAGCGCGCCGCCGCAGGAGGAGCCTTGCCCGGCGGTGCACCCGAAGCAGTGATCCCTCACCGCAATGGGATTCCCGGACAGATCGCGCCCGATGAGATTCGACAAGTGCGGGCGCTTGCGGCCGTCGAGCACGAGCGGCAGGCCGAGCATCTGGTTGAAGTCGCAGTCGTACACGTAGCCCTGCCAGTCCACGGATATCAGGGTGCGGCACATCACGCCCTCGAGGTTCTCGTCCGAGTGGGCGCGGTGCAGGAGCGCCATGTACTCGTTGAACTGGCCCTTGGAGACGAGCGTCGAGCCGAAGCGCTGGATCGGCATGTTGGCGAGGGTGTAGAGGCGGTTGAAAGCGATGCCGAAGCGCTCGCCGAGGACACGCTTGTAGTCCGCTTCGAGCTTGTCCTGCGGCGGCGGCAGCGACGGGCCCTGCGGGTTGTAGACGAGATTCAGCTCGAGCCCGCTTCCCGAGCCGCCGTAGCCGAGTGCATTGAGCCGCCGGATGGCGCGGATACTGCGCTCGAATACGCCCTTCCCTCTCTGCCGGTCGACGTTGTCCTCCAGGTAGCAGGGAAGCGACGCGATCACTTCGACGCGCTGCCCGGCGAGGAATTCCGCGAGCCCCTCCTGTCCGGGTTCCTCGAGAACGGTCAGGTTGCAGCGGTCCATGACATGCACCCCGAGCTCGCGCGAACGCAATACCAGCTCGCGAAAATTCGCATTGAGCTCGGGCGCGCCGCCGGTGAGGTCGAGACGCTTGACCCCGGAGACGCCGAGAAACGCGAGCACGTCGGTCGCCGTCTCGCGCGACATCATCTCGGTCCGGTTCGGGCCCGCATTGACGTGGCAGTGCACGCAGGTCTGGTTGCAGCGGTAGCCCAGATTGACCTGGAGGGCCTCGAGTCGGCGGCGCTTGATCGCCGGAAACTCGTATTTCCTCATCAAGGGCAGGGTCGCGTGCATCGTGAAATCCTTTGTCTTCGGCCGTTCGGCTTCAGTCGCGCGGGCGGCCACCGACCTTACAGCCGCGGGCACCGGCTATAAAGAAGAATCGGCCGCGATCTCGGGCCGCGCGCCCTGCGACTGGACCGACCGCGCCTCGAGCAGTCCGAGGAGCCGAGCCCGCGCGACGCGCAGTCGCGCCGAAAGGATCGTGACGAGCTCCATGAGCAGCTTGGCGCCTAGCAGGGGTTGTTCGAGAATGACCCGCGCCAGCCTCTCCCTGTGCAGAACGGCGACGACCGTGCGCTCGACCGCCACGCACGTGATGCGAAACGGCTCGCCGTCGATCATCGCGATCTCCCCGAGAATCGCGCCCGACCCGAGCTCGGCGACCACCTGCGAGCCGCTCAAGTCCTCGTGCTCGCAAGTCTCGACACGGCCCTCGACGACGATCAGCATGAAATCGCCGCCTTCGCCCTGGCCGAGGATCTCGGCACCCGGCTCGGCTCGGTATAGGTCGATGAACTTCGCGAGCGCCTGCGCTTCCTCGGGCGAAAAGTTGGCGAGGAGCGCGCACCGGGGTATCAGCGCCTGAACCTGCCGCGAATAGCGGGTCGCGTCCCCGAGGTATTCGAGGCGCTCGAGCGAGCGCGGGCGATCGTTCTGGGATTCGGCGTCCATGCGCGCCGATTATGCCCAATCGCCTGCGTGGCGCACAGTTGCCCCTGCGCCGGCGCGAGCCCTGCGGGGCAATCCCTACTCGACTCTGCGCTCGCCGCCGCGCCCCTTGAGGGCCTGCCGCCGCTTTCTGACCGAGTCGGCGAGGACCTCGATCAGTGCGAGCGTATCCTCCCACCCGATGCAGGCATCGGTCACGCTCTGGCCGAACACCAAAGGCCGCCCGGGGAGAAGATCCTGGCGCCCTTCCACGATGTGGGATTCGACCATGCCGCCGACGATGCGCGCATCGCCCGCGGCGACCTGGGCGGCGACCTCACGGCAGACTTCGCTCTGGCGCCGGTAGTCCTTGCGGCTGTTGGCGTGCGAAAAATCGATCATCAGGCGCTCGGCCAATCCGGATTTGCGCAGCTCCGCGCAAGCCGCGGCGATGCTCTGGACGTCGTAGTTCGGCGCCTTGCCGCCGCGCAGGATGACGTGGCAGTCGTCGTTGCCGCGCGTCTGGACGATCGCGACCTGTCCGCTCTTGTGCACGGAGAGGAAATGGTGCTTCTGGCGCGCGGCGAGGATCGCCTCGACCGCGATGCGCACGTTGCCGTCGGTGCCGTTCTTGAACCCGACCGGCGCCGATAGGCCCGAGGCGAGCTCGCGATGCACCTGGGACTCGGTCGTGCGCGCGCCGATGGCGCCCCAGGAGACGAGGTCGCCGATGTACTGCGGCGAGATCACGTCGAGGAACTCGCAGCCGGCGGGCACGCCCATCTGGTTGATGCGGACGAGCAGGTCGCGGGCGATGCGCAGGCCCTCGTTGATGCGGAAGCTTCCGTTGAGATAGGGATCGTTGATCAGGCCCTTCCAGCCGACCGTCGTGCGCGGCTTCTCGAAGTACACCCGCATCACCAGCTCCAGTTCG
>JBFGLA010000261.1:0-4024 GCA_041576355.1 Burkholderiales bacterium | reverse complement strand
GCGAAGTCCGCGATCGTCACGTCGCTCTCGTGGCCCACTCCGACGACCACCGGGATGCGCGAGGCGCGAATCGCGCGCGCGACTTGCTCCTCGTTGAACGACCACAGGTCCTCGATCGATCCGCCGCCGCGCACGAGCAGCAGCACGTCGCACTCGGCGCGCGAGTTCGCGGTTTCGAGCATGGCGGCGATTCTGGCGGCGGCGCCCTCGCCCTGCACGGGCACCGGGTAGACGACCACCGGCAGCGACGGATTGCGCCGCCCGAGCGTGGTGATGACATCGCGCAACGCCGCGGCCGCAAGCGAGGTGACGACGCCGATCGCGCGCGGATGGGCCGGAATCTCCCGCTTGATGACGAGGTCGAAAAGGCCTTCGCCGGCGAGCCTTTCCTTCAGGCGCAGAAAGCGCTCGTACAACGCGCCAAGGCCGGAGGGCCGCAGGGTTTCGATGTTGAGCTGGAAGCGTCCGCGCGGCTCGTACAACGTGACCAGCGCGCGCGCTTCGACGCGCGCGCCGTCGCGAGGCTCCCAGTCGAGGTACGCCGCGCGGCCGCGGAACATGACGCAATCGACCTGGGCGGCGGCGTCCTTCAATGTGAAGTACCAGTGTCCGGAAGCGGCGCGCGTCAGGTTGGAGATCTCGCCGCTCACCCACAGCAGCGGAAAACGGCTCTCGAGCAGGTCGCGCGCGCTGCGCAGCAGCTCGGACACGCTCAGGATCGGCGCTCCTGATGCGGCGGATTCTCTTGTCGGTTCGCTTTTCATCGCGTTACACGCAGCGGGCGTCGAGTCTACACGCCTCGACGCGTGCGGCGTTTGCTCCAGGTCGCGTTCGAGTATCGCGCGGAGCCCGATGATTTTTCGTAACCGGCTGTTTCGCAAACGGAAACATCTGCTCAAAATTTGATCGTGCCCAACATCGTGTGATGTTCAAGGCTGTGTGCAGCATGTATACAAAGACAATCCACAAACTTATCCACAGCTTTTGTGGATATCTGATCGACCACACTGCGCGCTCGCGCGCGCGGCATTTGGTTCGCGATTCTTTTTTTGCGGCGCACGAGGCGGGCTCGCAACTTGCCGCGGCACGAGGGTTTGGCTAAAGTGCGCGAGCCGCAAGCGGCATCTCGTGCGTGGGGCCCGCAGGCCGCGCGGCGCGCCCGCCGCCCCAAAATATAACGACGGACTCTGGAGACACGCGTTGTTCGCAATCATTCAGGCCGCGGGCTGGCCGATTTGGCCCCTGCTGCTCGCCTCGGTCATCGCCGTCGCCCTGATCATCGAGCGGTCGATTTCGCTGCGGACGGGCAAGATCACCCCCCCCGACCTGGTCGAGCAGGTGGTCGCGCTGTACCGGCGCCAGGGCGTGAATAACGAGGCGATCGAAAGGCTCAACAAGGACTCTCCTCTCGGCGCGGTGCTCGCCGCCGGCCTGCGCAACCAAAAGAGCTCGCGCTACGTCATGAAGGAGGCCATCGAGGAGACGGGGCGCGCGGTCGCGCACGATCTCGAACGCTTCCTCACCACCCTCGGCACGATTGCCACCGCGGCGCCGCTGCTGGGATTGTTCGGCACGGTCATCGGCATGATCGAGATCTTCGGCTCGCAGTCCCCCACCGGAACGAACCCGCAGCAGCTCGCGCACGGCATCTCGATCGCGCTCTACAACACCGCGTTCGGAATCGGAATCTCGATCCCGTCGCTCATCTTCTACCGTCATTTCAAGAACAAGGTCGACGGATTCATCGTCGACATGGAGCAGGCGGCTGCCCGCTTGATCGACATCCTGCACGGCGAGCGGCTGGATTTCCTGATCGACGCAGACGACGCGGCCGCGCCGGGACGATCGTGAACTTTCAGCGCGGCAAGGAGAAGGAGCCGCTCGAGATCAACCTGGTTCCTCTCATCGACGTGATGCTGGTGATTCTCATTTTCCTGATGATCACCACGACTTATTCGAAGTACACGGAGCTGCAGATCAATTTGCCCACCGCGGACGCGGAAAAGCAGCTCGAGCGCCCGGCCGAGGTCGCGGTGCTCGTGAGCGCGCAAGGCCAGTACATCGTCGACCGCACGCCGGTCCCGTTTACGAGCGTGGAGCAGTTGAGCACCGAGCTCGGCCGCGCAGCCGCGGGCCGCAAGGAGCCCGTCGTCGTGATCAGCGCGGACGCCCAGGCGTCGCACGAGTCCGTGGTGCGGGTGATGTGGGCGGCGCAGATGGCGGGTCTCGCGCAAATTACCTTCACTACACAGGCGAGCGCGAGAAAATAGCGGCCGCCCTGACGCGGATCTGGACACGCCGGTCGCCGCTCGCGTGGCTGCTGTGGCCCGCGAGCGCCCTCTTTGGGTGGCTGGTCTTCCTGCGCCGGCTCGGCTACCGGGTCGGGTGGTTGCGCAGCGAGCGCCTCGCGGTACCGGTGATCGTGGCCGGAAACCTGGTCGCGGGCGGCAGCGGCAAGACGCCGCTCGTCTTGTGGCTGGCGAGATTTCTCGAGTCGAGAGGCCGCAGGCCGGGCATCGTGTCGCGGGGCTACGGCGCGCGGATCGACGAGCCGCGCGAGGCGAGGGCGGACTCCAGCGCCGAGGAGGTCGGCGACGAACCGGTCCTGCTCGCCTGGCGAAGCGGTTGCCCGGTCTGGACCGGGCGCGATCGTGCCCGCGCCGCGCGCGCGCTCCTTGCGCAGCATCCCGAGGTCGACGTGATCGTGCTGGACGACGGGCTGCAGCACTATCGGCTGGCGCGCGACGTGGAGGTCGCGGTGGTCGACGCGCGCGGCTTCGGCAACGGATTTCTCCTTCCTGCGGGTCCGCTGCGCGAGCCGCCCTCGCGGCTGCGCACGGTGGATGCGGTCGTCGCGCACGCGACCCGCCTCGTCAAGGGCTACGCGATGCATCTTGAAGGAGACCAGTTCTACTGTCTGGCCGATCCGTCGCAGCGGCGCAGCGCCCGGGATTTCGCCGACCGGCGCGTTCATGCGGTGGCCGGTATCGGAGATCCGGGCCGCTTCTTCGGGCACCTGGAAAGGCTCGGTCTCGATACGCGCCCGCACTCTTTTCCCGATCACCATCCGTTCCGGGCGGCGGACCTCGAGTTCGGTGACGACGCACCGATCCTGATGACCGAGAAGGACGCGGTAAAATGCCGCCGTTTCGCGCAACCGCGTCATTGGGTGCTGCCGGTCAGCGCGGTGCTCGAACCCGAATTCGGCGACTGGCTCATAACAAGGCTCGGTGGACCCCGCAGTGGACTCTAGATTGCTCGATATCCTGGTATGCCCTCTGTGCAAGGGGCCGCTCGTTCTGCGCAAGGAGGCGGGAGAGCTCGTGTGCCGCGCCGATCGTCTCGCCTATCCGATCAAGGATGGAATCCCGGTGATGCTCGAGGACGAAGCGCGCAAGCTGCCTCCCGATGAAGAGGTGAGCGCGTAAAGGCGTCGCCGCGCGCTTTCATCCGCCGGCATGCCGTTCCGCGTCATCATCCCCGCGCGTTACGCGTCAAGCCGTTTTCCCGGCAAGCCGCTCGCGGAAATCGCCGGACGCCCGATGGTGGTTCATGTCTGCGAGCGTGCGGCAGCGAGCGGCGCGCAGGCCGTGACCGTTGCGACCGACGATGCGCGCATCGCCGATGCCGTGCGCGCGGGAGGATACGCGGCGCTGATGACGCGGGTCGAGCACGCCTCGGGAACCGATCGTCTGGCCGAAGCCGTGGAGAGGCTTTCGCTCGCCGATGACGACATCGTCGTCAACGTTCAGGGCGACGAGCCGCTCATCGACCCCGACCTGATCGCGCAGGTGGCCGAGGCGCTGGAGAGCCGTTCCGATGCGGTCGTGTCGACCGCTTGCCACCCTGTGCGCGATCCGCAAGAAATCTTCAACCCTAACGTGGTGAAAGTCGTGCTCGATGCGAAGGGGTACGCGCTGTACTTCAGCCGCGCCCCGATTCCCTGGGCGCGGGAGGCCTACGCCGCCGGCGGGCGCACGCCGCCCGCGGGGCTTCCCTGCTACCGGCATGCGGGGATCTACGG
>JBFGLA010000260.1:0-4034 GCA_041576355.1 Burkholderiales bacterium | reverse complement strand
GACCTGCACGCGATCGATTGGCTGATCGCGAGCCTCGAGCACGAGCGCGGCATCGACGTCGGCTCGATCGACCTGATGCCGATCGTCGAGACCGCGACCGGCGTGCAGCGCGTGGACCGGATACTGCAGGCGAGGAGCCTGCGGTCCTATCCGGGTCCCTGGCGCGTGAAGCGCATCGCGTTCGGTGCCGGGGATTACGCGAATGACATGGGGCTTGCGCCGACGCTCGATGAGCCCGAACTCGCCGATGCACGCGCGCGGCTCGTTCTCGCCTCGCGCGCGGCGGGAATGGAAGGACCGATCGACAGTCCCTGGTTTCAGTTCAAGAACGTCGAGGCGTTCCAGCGCGCCCTCGAGCGCAGCCGGCGCGGCGGTTTCCAGGGCCGGCTCTGCATCCATCCCGACCAGGTGCAGCCGGTCAACTCGGCGTATCTGCCGAGCGCGGAAGAAATCGCCCAGGCGGAACGCATCGTCGCCGCGTTCCGCGACGCCGAAGCGAAGGGATCCGCCGCGATCCAGGTTGACGGACAGATGATCGATTACCCGATCGTCTATCGCGCGCAATCCGTGCTCGACGCGGTCCGGGAAGCGCGCGGACGTTGAACGCGCCCGAACCGACGCTGCGCAGCGTCGCGGTTCCGCTCACGGCGACGCTCGCGGTGCAGACCGCGGTGGCCTTCGCCGTGTACTGCGCGCCGGTCATGGCGCCGGTCGCCGCGCCGGCGCTCGGCGTTTCGCCCTCGGCGGTCGGCTACTACATCGCGATGGTCTATCTCGGCAGCATGATCGGCTCGGTGAGCGCAGGCGGCTGGGTGGCGCGATTCGGCCCGATCCGGGTGAGCCAGGTCGGGCTCGGCTTGTGCCTGGCCGGTCTCGCGCTCGGAGCGACGGCCGCGCTGCCCCTGGTCGCCCTCGGCGCGCTCATCGTCGGCCTGGGATACGGTCCGACGACTCCCGCAAGCTCGCAGATTCTCGTGCGCGCGGCGCCGCCCTCCCTGCTCGCGCTCACGTTCTCGATCAAGCAGACCGGCGTTCCGCTCGGGGGCGTGCTCGCGGGCGCCGCGGTGCCGGCGATGATTCTCGCCTTCGGCTGGCGCGGCAGCGCGCTCGCGATCGGGCTCCTCTGCGTCCTGCTCGCGGTCGCGATCGAGCCGACTCGGCCGCGCTACGACCGGGATCTCGACCCGCTCGCGCCGATTTCGTTTCGCTCGGCGTTCGCCCCCCTGAGCCTGGTCGCGCGCACGCCGCGGCTGCGTGAGATGGCGGTGGCCTCGTTCGCTTACGGCGGCACGCAGATCACCCTCGTCACCTATCTCGTCACGTTTCTCACCGAGGCGTTCGCGCTGAGTCTCGTGCTCGCCGGCCTGGTGATGGCGGTGTCGCAGGTTTCGAGCGTCGTCGGGCGCGTGCTCTGGGGCATGCTCGCCGACCGCGTCGCCGCGCCGCGCACGATACTGGGGCTGCTCGGGCTCGGCATGGGCGCGTGCGCGCTGGCGACGCTTGCGGCAAGCCCGGCCTGGCCGCCGGCGCTCCTGTTTCTGTTTGCCGCGGCATTCGGCGCCACGGCGGTCGGATGGAACGGCGTCATGCTCGCCGAGGTGGCGCGGCGTGCGCCGCCCGGATCGGCGGGCGCAGCGACCGGGGGTGTGTTGTTCTTCACCTTTCTCGGCGTGGTCGTCACGCCCTTGCTTTTCAACGCGGTGCTCGCCGCGGCGGGAACCTACTCGGCGGCATTCGCCGCTTTCGCGTTCCCCGCCGGCGCGGTCGGCGCGAGGCTGTTGCTGAAACCCAGAAGATAGCGAGGCGCAATGAAAGGTGTTCCGGCGGGCTATCGGCGAATGCAGAAGCTGAGCCCTTTCAACGCGCTGATCGGGCCGCTGTACGCGCGGCGCGGAAAAGGGAAGTTCTCGATCGGCATGCGCATCGATGCGAAGCACACCAATTCGCGCGGCAGCTGCCACGGCGGCGTTCTCGCCACGCTGGCCGACCTGTCGCTCGGCTACGCGATGGTTGCGCATCTCGGCGCTAGGCGTGGTTTCGTCACCGCGCACCTTGCCGTCGACTTCGCCGGCAGCGCCGGGCCCGGGGACTGGATCGCATCCGAAGTCGAAATCCAGCGCATCGGAACGCGGCTCGCGTTCGCCAACTGCTACCTGGTTGCCAACGGCAAGCGCATCGTGCGTGCGAGCGCGATCTTCGCCCACGCGGTAAAGAGGGTCTAGTGTGCCAAAGTCCACATTTCCCGCCGCGCCTATACCGGAAGGACGATGCCGTTGGAGCCGACCGGCGAGGTAAGATAAATTCCTGCGCGGCCGGCACCGCACGGAAAGCGGCAGCCGCGATCCATAACGACCTTCGGGAGGCGTCATGACAGCAGGCGGCATCGGCAGGTTGGGAAGTATCGCAGCGGCAACCATGGCGTTGACGGGCTGCCTCGCCACGGGCGGCGTGACGAGCACCGCCGGGCCGGCGATGGACTCCGTGCGTCTGGAGAAGTACGACGGACCGAAGGCGCGGATCGCGATCGCCGAATTCGAGGACAAGATGTCGAGCAGCGGCCACTACCGAGGCGACTACGGCCGCGGCATGAAGGACATGCTGACGACGGCGCTGTTCCAGTCCAATCGCTACATCGTGCTCGAGCGCGAGCGGATCGCGGCGCTGGAAGCCGAGCGGGCGCGGCGCGGCTCGAAAGGCAAGATCGAGGATGCGGACCTCCTGGTGACCGCGGCGATCACGGGCTTCGACCCGGGCGAGTCGGGAGTGTCGGGAGGTCTGGGGGGGCTGCTCGGCAAGTCGATGCTGGGAGGCGTGACCGGCGGGTTCAAGCAGGCGCGCGTGACGATGGATATCCGCGTCATCGACGTCGACACCGGCCGGGTCATTGCGGCCACGAGCGCCGAGGGCAAGGCGACGAGCGTCGGCGCCGGGATCGCCGGGTTCGGCGGTCCGATGGGAGGCTCGCTGAAAGGGTTCCAGAAAGGGCCGATGGAAGGCGCGATCCGGGAAATGATCAAGGCATCGGTCGACTTCATCATTTCCAACACCCCGAGCACGTACTATCGCGACAAATAGCGGGTCGCCCTCCGGGAGCGCATCCCGGAACCGATCCTCGGGGCGAGACGTTATCCTCGCGCCGGGATTGTGGATGCCGGCGGCCGTGATGGGATTGCTCGCGGGCCGCCTCGCGCTCGCGGGCTATGCGCCGCACCTCTTCGCCTATCGAGGCCGGCGCCCCTTGGACGGTAGCGTCGAGCGCTTGGCGCGCTACGTGTTCGAGACATGCCGCGACCGGCCAGCGCACTTCGTTGGCCATAGCCTGGGCGGGCTGCTCGTCTTGGAGACGCTCAACCGTCATGCGAACATCGGGGTCGGACGCGTAGTGCTGCTCGGGGCGCCGGTGCGCGGCTGCCTGTCGGGGCGGCGGCTCGCGAAAGCGTCGCCCGGCCGCTGGATGCTCGGCGCGAGCGCGCCGCTCTGGTCGGAAGAACGCGACGCGCACTGGCGCCGGGACGCGCCGCTCGGAGTGCTGGCGGGGACGCGGCCGATCGGGCTGGGGCGCACCTTCGGGCCCCTGCCCGGCGCGAACGACGGCGTCGTGCGAGTCGAGGAGACCATGGTGGAGGGAATGACCGAGCGCGTTTTGGTGCCGCGCAGCCACAGCGGGATGGTCGCTTCCGGGCAGGTGGCGAAGCTGGTGGCGAGGTTTCTCGCGAGCGGCACTTTCCGGGAGCCGGCGGCTTGAAGAAGTACGGCGTGCTCGCAGCCGCCGCGCTGCTCGCCGTGCTGCTTTGGGGCTGCGAGACGGTGGGCTACTACACGCAGGCGGTGGGCGGGCATTGGTCACTCATGTCCGCGGCGCGCCCGATCGACGATTGGGTTGCAGAGTCCGGCACTTCCCCCGACCTGCGCGCCCGGCTCGAGACGGCACGCCGCATCCGAGCGTTCGCCTCGCGCGAGCTCGCGCTGCCCGATAACGCGAGCTATACCTCCTATGCCGAGCTCGATCGACCGTATGTCATATGGAACGTATT
>JBFGLA010000259.1:0-4065 GCA_041576355.1 Burkholderiales bacterium | reverse complement strand
TCAGGTGCGGCAGCACGAGCCCGACCGCCGCGGCGGCGCCGGTCTTGGTCGGGATCATGTTCTGCGAGGCCGAGCGCGCTCGGCGCAGGTCCTTGTGGAACACGTCGGTCAGCACCTGGTCGTTGGTGTAGGAGTGGATCGTCGTCATCAGGCCGCTCGTTACGCCGATGCGGTCGTCGATCGCCTTGACGAGCGGCGCGAGGCAGTTGGTCGTGCACGAGGCGTTCGAGATCACGGTGTCGGAGGCCTTCAGCGTCTTGTCGTTCACGCCGACGACGATCGTGCGGTCGACGTCCTTGTCGCCCGGCGCCGAGATGATCACCTTCTTCGCGCCGGCCGTGACGTGTCCCATGCATTTCGCCTTGCTGGTGAAAAGCCCCGTGCACTCGAGCACCACGTCGACGCCGAGCGCCTTCCAGGGGAGTTTCGTCGGGTCACGCTCGGCGATGACCTTGATGCGATCGCCGTTCACCACCAGCGCGTCCTCCTGCGCCTCGACCGTGCCCTTGAAGCGCCCGTGCGCGGTGTCGTACATGAGCAGGTGCGCGTTCGTCTGCGCGTCGCCCAGGTCGTTCAGCGCCACGAACTGCAGCGGCTGCTTCTTCCCCCCTTCGTAGTAGGCGCGCAGGATGTTGCGCCCGATGCGCCCGAAACCGTTGATCGCGACTTTTATGGCCATGTCTGACTCCAGGTTAAGACTGAATTACTTTCTTGACCGCTTCGGCCACCTTCTCGGCCGTGAACCCGAAATGCTTGAACACCGCGCCGCCGGGCGCCGATTCGCCGAAGCGGTCGAGCCCCACGACCGCGCCGTGCGCATCGTCGGACGCACCGACGTACTTGCGCCACGAGTCGGTGACGCCGGCCTCGACCGCGACGCGCGGCACTTCGCGCGGCAGGACCTGGGCGCGATAGCTCGCGTCCTGACGATCGAACACCGTCGTCGAAGGCATCGACACGACGCGCACCGCGATGCCTTCTGCCGCGAGGGACTTCTGCGCGGCGAGCGCGAGCGCCACTTCCGATCCGGTGGCGAGGATGAGCGCGCGGGGCGCGGGGGCGTCGGCGAGCACGTAGCCGCCGCGGCGCACGCTGGCAAGCATAGCCGCGTCGCGCTTCGCAAAAGGCAGGTTCTGGCGCGAAAGCAGCAGCGCGCTCGGGCCGGTGCGGCGCTCGAGCGCCGCCGCCCAGGCCACGGCGCTCTCGACCGTGTCGCACGGGCGCCACAGGTCCAAATTCGGCACGAGGCGCAGGCTCGCCGCGTGCTCGACCGGCTGGTGCGTCGGCCCGTCCTCCCCCAGCCCGATCGAGTCGTGCGTGAAGACGTAGATCACGCGCTGCTTCATCAGCGCCGCCATGCGCAGCGCGTTCCTCGCGTAGTCGGAGAACACGAGGAAGGTGCCGCCGTACGGGATGAATCCGCCGTGCAGCGCGATGCCGTTCATGATCGCGCACATGCCGAACTCGCGCACGCCGTAGAAGAGATAGTTCCCGCCGTCCTGCGGGCCGATCACCTTCGAGGCCTTGACCATGGTGAGGTTGGAGCCGGTGAGATCGGCCGATCCGCCGAGCAGCTCGGGCAGCGCGGGCTTCAACGACTCGAGCACGTTCTGCGAGGCCTTGCGGGTCGCGATGGTGTCGGCCTTCGCGTCGAGCTCCTGCACGAGGCTCTCGACCCGGGCGGCGAAGTCCTGCGGCAAGTCTCCCGCCATGCGGCGGCGGAAGTCCGCCGCGAGCTCGGCGTGCGCCTCCTCGTAGGCGGCGAAGAGCTTGTCCCAGCGTCGCGTTGCGCGCTTGCCCGCTTCCTTTGCGCTCCAGGCCGAGTAGACATGCGCCGGAATCTCGAACGGCGGGTGCGGCCAGCCGATCGCCTGGCGCGTCGCCGCGACTTCCGCGTCCCCGAGCGCCGCGCCGTGCGCCGCGCCGGTGTTGGCTTTCGTCGGGGCGCCCTTCGCGATCACGGTCTTGCAGCAGATCAGGGTCGGGCGGGATTTCTCGCGCTTTGCCTTCTTGATCGCGCGATCGACCGCCTCGACGTCGTGCCCGTCGACGTTGGCGATCACCTGCCAGCCGTAGCCGGCGAAGCGCTTGGGCACATCGTCCGTGTACCAGCTCTTGATGTGACCCTTCTCGGAATCGATCGAGATGCCGTTGTCGTCGTAGAGCGCGATCAGCTTGCCCAGGCCGAGCGTGCCCGCGAGCGAGCACACCTCGTGCGAGACGCCCTCCATCATGCAGCCGTCGCCCATGAACACGTACGTGTAGTGATCGACGAGCTCGAATCCCGGGCGGTTGAAGTGCGCCGCGAGCAGCTTCTCGGCAAGCGCCATACCGACCGCGTTGGCGATCCCCTGCCCGAGCGGGCCGGTGGTGGTCTCGACCCCCGGCGTGTGGCCCACTTCCGGGTGGCCCGGCGTCTTCGAGCCCAGTTGCCGGAAGCGCTTCAGCTCCTCCATCGGCAGCTCATAGCCGGTGAGATGCAGCAGCGCATAGAGCAGCATCGAGCCGTGGCCGTTGGAAAGCACGAACCGGTCGCGGTTCGCCCACTTCGGATTCGCCGGGTTGTGCACGAGGTGACGCGACCAGAGCGCCACCGCGATCTCGGCCATGCCCATCGGCATGCCCGGGTGGCCCGAGTTCGCGGCTTGCACCGCGTCCATCGCGAGCGCGCGGATGGCGTTCGCCATGTCGCGCAGCGGCGCGGATTCGGTCTTGGCGGAGCGTGTTGAGGTGGTCTTGATGTCCATGATGGCGTCGAAAAGAAGAGAAGGGTTCGGCGCCCCGCGGCACTACGCGCCGCGGAAAGCGCAAATTATCGGCGAAAACGCTCGCCGGGGAAAAGGGGCGCGGCGAAACGGTGCTGCGGATCAGGCCGCGCGCGGCAGCGCCGCGGCCTTCGGATAGCGCAGCGCCATCTTGTCGAGCGGCTCGGGCTTGATCCGCGCCGCATGCCCGGCGCAGCCGAAGGCCTCGAAGCGCTCCTGGCACAGCGCACGCGCGGCGACCATCGCCTCCTTGAGGAACTTGCGTGGATCGAACTCGGCGGGGTCCTTCGCCATCGCGCGCCGCATGGCGCCGGTCATGGCGAGGCGTATGTCGGTATCGATGTTGATCTTGCGCACGCCGTGCCGGATGCCTTGCAGGATCGCCTCGACCGGGACGCCGTAGGTCTGCGGGATCGCGCCGCCGTGATTGCGTATCACCTCCAGCCACTCTTGCGGCACGGAAGAGGACCCGTGCATCACGAGATGCGTCGCCGGAATACGGGCGTGGATCTCGCGGACGCGGTCGATCGCGAGCACTTCGCCGGTCGGTTTCTTGCTGAACTTGTACGCGCCGTGCGAGGTTCCGATCGCCACCGCGAGCGCGTCGACGCCGGTGCGGCGCACGAAATCCGCCGCCTGCTCGGGGTCCGTGAGCAGCTGCTCGCGCGCGAGCGATCCCTCGGCGCCGACCCCGTCCTCCTTGCCCGCGGTGCCGGTCTCGAGCGACCCGAGGCACCCCAGCTCGCCCTCGACCGAGACGCCGACCGGGTGCGCCATCTCGACCGCGCGCCGCGTCACCTCGACGTTGTATTCGTAGCTCGCCGGCGTCTTCATGTCCTCGAGCAGCGATCCGTCCATCATCACGCTCGTGAAACCGGAGCGGATCGCGACCTGGCACACAGCGGGGCTCGCGCCGTGGTCCTGGTGCAGCACCACCGGGATGTGCGGATACGACTCGACCGCCGCCTCGACCATCCGGCGCAGGAACGCTTCGCCCGCGTATTTGCGCGCGCCGGCGGAGGCCTGCAGGATCACGGGGCTCGAGGTCTCCTCGGCCGCCTGCATGATCGCCTGGATCTGCTCCAGGTTGTTGATGTTGAACGCCGGCACGCCGTACACGTGCTCCGCGGCGTGGTCCAGCAGCTGTCTCAGCGAGATGAATGCCATGGGTGACTCCCTCGATGGTCAGAATCCTGTAAGCGGATCGGCCCGGCGCAACCGGGGCCCTCGTGCGTATCCCTAGGGTTTACCCCCATCTCCGGTTTTTGATTGGCTGCGCACGCGCAGCCAATCAAAAACC
>JBFGLA010000258.1:0-4082 GCA_041576355.1 Burkholderiales bacterium | reverse complement strand
GCCATCCCCTACCTCGTCGAGCGTGAAAGCACCACCAACGAGAGCCTGCCCGAGACGCACGCGGTGATCAAGCAGATCCGCGCCGCGCTCGACGCGCGCTACAAGAGCCGGCTGCTCCTCGCCGAGGCGAACCAGTGGCCCGAGGACGTGCGCGAGTACTTCGGCGAGGGCGACGAATGCCATATGGCGTACCACTTCCCGCTCATGCCGCGCATGTATATGGCGATCGCGCAGGAGGACCGCCATCCGGTGGTCGAGATCATGCAGCAGACTCCCGACGTTCCGGAGACCTGCCAGTGGGCGATCTTCTTGCGGAACCACGACGAGCTGACCCTCGAGATGGTTACGCACAAGGAGCGCGACTACATGTACCGCATGTACGCCGCCGACCCGCGCGCCAAGATCAACCTCGGCATCCGCCGGCGCCTCGCGCCGCTCATGGAGAACGATCTCGAGCGCATCAAGCTCATGAACAGCCTGCTCTTCTCGATGCCGGGATCGCCGATCATCTACTACGGCGACGAGATCGGCATGGGCGACAACATCTACCTCGGCGACCGTAACGGCGTGCGGACTCCGATGCAATGGAGCCCGGACCGCAACGCCGGATTCTCGCGCGCCGACCCGCAGCGCCTTTTCCTGCCGCCGATCATGGACGCGATCTACGGGTACGAGGCGGTGAACGTGGAAGCACAGCATCGCGAGCCCGGTTCGCTGCTCAACTGGATGCGCCGCATGCTCGCCGTGCGTAAGACGAGCAAGGCGTTCGGCCGCGGCAAGCTCACGTTCCTCAAGCCCGGCAACCGCAAGGTGCTCGCCTACCTGCGCGAATACGGGGACGAGGCGATCCTGTGCGTCGCCAACCTCGGCCGCTCGGCACAGCCGGTCGAGCTGGACCTCAAGCGCTTCAAGGGGCGCGTGCCGGTCGAGCTGATGGGCAGGACCCCGTTTCCGCCGGTGGGCGAGCTGCCCTACCTGTTGACGCTCCCGTCGTGCGGCTTTTACTGGTTCCGCCTCGCCGCCGCGAGCGAGGTCGACGTGCCGCGCTGGCACGAGGAGCGCCTGCCGCGCGAGGATTTGCCGGTGCTCGTGCTGTTCGATGGCTGGTCGAGCTTTTTCCGCGACCGAGTCGTGCCCTGGCGCATCGGCATGGCGGAAAAGGTCCGCACCCAGTTCGAGCAGGCGATTCTGCCGCGCTACATCGAGACCCAGCGCTGGTACGCCGCCAAAGGCGAGACGATCAAGCGCGCCAAGCTCGCCGAGCACGTGCTGTGGGAGGTGGATTCGCGCACCTTCATGCTGTCTTTGCTCGACCTGGAAGGTCCGACCGAGCCCTCGAGCTATTTCATGCCGCTCGCGCTCGCCTGGGAGGAAGGCGAGGAGGACCGCATCCGTTCCCTGATGCCGGTGACCATCGCCAAGATACGCCAGCAGGCGAAGATCGGCGTGCTCGCCGAGGCGTTCGCCGACGAGGTCTTCTGCCGCGCGGTGCTGCAGGCGATCGCCCGCGGCAAGCAGATCGCGGCGACCGGCGGCACGCTGCGCTTCAGCGGATCGCGCCGGTTCGCCGAGATCGCGGGCGCGGACTACGCCAAGCTGCCGCTCGGCCGCGTCGCGGCGCAAAGCAGCAACACCATCGTCACGCTCGGCGAGCGGCTGTTCCTCAAGGGCTACCGGCGCATCCGGCCCGGGATCAATCCGGAGATCGAATTCGGCCGCTTTCTCACCGACGTCGCCGCGTTTCCGAACTGCGCGCCGCTCGCCGGCACCCTGGAATACGTCGCCCCCGACGGCACGCCGACCGCGCTCGCGATGCTGCAAGGCTACGTCGCAAACCAGGGCGACGGCTGGTCTTACACGCTCGATTATCTCGAGCGCTTCATCGAGCAATGGCGTCATGTGGACGAGTCCCCGCCCAAGGACGCGCACGGGGCGTACCTCTCGCTCGTGCACACGCTGGGGCTGCGCACCGGGGAACTGCACTGCGCGCTCGCGACGCGCACCGCCGACGCCGCGTTCGACCCGGAGCCGACCGCGGAGGCCGATTACAACGAGTGGGCGCGGCGGGTGCGCGACGAGGCCGAAGCCACCTTGGCCGTGCTCGAGCGCCAGCGCCCGCAGCTTACCTCCCCCGCTCGAGACGAAGCGCAGACCCTGCTCGAGCAGCGCGAAGAGCTGTTCGCGCGCATCGACGCGTTGAAGGGCTATCGCGGGCAGCTGATCAAGGTCCGCCACCACGGCGATTACCACCTCGGCCAGGTGCTGATCGCGAAGAACGATTTCATCATCACCGATTTCGAAGGCGAGCCCGGACGGCCTTTCGACGAGCGCCGGCGCAAGGGTTCGCCGCTGCGCGACGTCGCCGGCATGCTGCGCTCGTTCGAGTACGCGCACTGGACCGCGGTGCGGCGCGGGATCCAGGACCATCGCGACGCGGACAAGATATCCGCGCTCGTGCGGCAGTGGCTCGCCGAGACGCGCCGCGAGTTCCTGGGCGCGTACGAGAAGGCCACTCGCGGCAGCGGGCTGTACACCGATTTCGCCGCCGTGCGCGGTCTGCTCGGACTGTTCGAATTGGAGAAGGCCCTCTACGAGGTCCGCTACGAGATCGGCAACCGTCCCGGCTGGGCGAGCATCCCGCTGCAGGGCGTACTCACCCTGGCCGGCATCGGCGCCTAAGCTCGACCCGACGAAAACCGGCAAAACAACATAGGAGGAGGCTGCATGGAAAAGGTGGACGTATTTCTCGAGCCGCTGCGCGCCATACTCGTCCAGGTCGGGCGCTTCCTGCCCAAGCTGGCGCTCGCCGCGGTAGTGCTGATCGCGGGATGGCTGCTCGCCAAGCTCGCCCGCTTCGCAGTCGTCAAGGCGTTGCGCGCGGTCAACTTCAACGTGCTGACCGAGCGCTCGGGAATGGACGGGTTTCTCAGGCAAGGCGGGCTGGAGAGCGATACGACCGACATATTCGGCGCCATCGCTTACTGGGTCGTGATCCTCGCCGCGCTGATCGTTGCCTTCAACGGGCTCGGGCTCAGTTACGTCACCGACCTCCTCGGCAAGGTGGCGCTCTTCGTCCCGCACGTGATCGCGGCGCTCCTCATCCTCGCCTTCGGCACCTACTTCGCGAGCTTCATCGGCACCACGGTCACGACCTATTGCCGCAACGTCGGTATCCGCGACGGGGACCTGCTCGGCAGGCTCGCCCAGTACGCGATCGTCGCCTTCGTCGTCCTGATCGCGCTCGAGCAAGTCAACATCGGCGGCGATATCGTCCGGCAGAGCTTCCTCATCGTTTTGGCCGGCGTCGTGTTCGCGCTCGCGCTCGCCTTCGGGATGGGCGGCAAGGAATGGGCCTCGGGCATGCTCGATCGCTGGTGGCCGCGCAAATCCGACCGGGGCGAGTGATCCCCCGCCCCCTCGGCTGCGAGCGGGCGCTGAGACGCCAGGCATGAGCGCGCCCATCGCCATCGTGCTCGCGGGAGGCGCGGGCTCGCGCCTGCAGCCCCTCACCGCCGCGCGCTCCAAACCCTCGGTGCCGTTCGGCGGGCGCTATCGCATCGTCGATTTCGTGCTGTCGAATCTTGTGAATTCCGGGATTCGCACGGTATACGTCGTGGTGCAGTACAAGTCCCAGTCGCTGATCGAGCATCTCACGCACGGATGGATCAATTCGCACGAGATCCCGAAGAGCGGGATCAACGTCGTGCCTCCGCAAATGCTCGACGGGCCGGAGTGGTTTCAAGGCACCGCCGACGCGGTGCGCCAGAACCTCGTCTTGATCGAGCGCCACGCGCCCGAGTTGGTGGCGGTCTTCGGCGCGGATCACATCTACCGCATGGACGTGCGCCAGATGGAGGAGTTCCATCGGGAGCGCGACGCCGATGTCACGGTCGCGTGCATCGCGCTGCCGATTGCCGAGGCCGATCGATTCGGCGTGGCGCAATGCGAAGCCGACGGACGCGTCGCCTCCTTCCTGGAGAAGCCGCAAACCCCGCCGCCGATGCCGGGCAACCCGACACGGGCACTTTGCTCGATGGGAAATTACCTCTTCAAGACAGACGTGCTGCGCGAGGCGCTGCAGG
>JBFGLA010000257.1:0-4086 GCA_041576355.1 Burkholderiales bacterium | reverse complement strand
CCCGGCCTCAACTATGTGCGCGCCTCCGACGAGCACGGCGTCATCGACATCGCGCGCGATGCGGCCGCGCCCGCGCTCGGTGAGAAGCTGCTCCTCGTTCCCGGGCACTGCGATCCGACGGTGAACTTGTACGACGAGTACGTGTGCGTGCGCGCCGGCCGTGTCGAAGCGCTCTGGCCGATCGGCGCGCGCGGGGCCGTCCGGTAGAGGAGCGCCGCCTCCGCGGCGCATCGCATCGAATCGAGCGAGGAGGGGTCATGCGCAAGCAGTATCTGAATCCAGGAGAGCTGTTCGAGCCGCGGTTTTTCACCCACGCCGTGGCCGTCGCGCGCGGGGCGAAGCTCGTATTCGTATCGGGCCAGGTCGCCTACGACCGCAGCGGCCAGGTCGTCGGCAAGGGTGACATGCGCGCGCAGACCGCGCAGGTCTTCGACAGCCTGACGCATAACCTGCGCGCCGCGGGAGCCTCCTGGCGCGACGTGATCAAGCTGAACGGCTACATGGTGAACATGAATCCGGAGGCGGTAACGGCGTATCGCGAAGTGCGCATGCGCTACCTCGATGCGAAGGCCCTGCCCGCGAGCACGCTCGTCGGGGTGACGCGCCTGGTGCACGACGATCTGCTGCTCGAGGTCGAAGCGATCGCGGCGGTCGCCGAGCGACCCGCGCGCCCGGCCGCCCGCAAGGCTGCTTCCCGCAAGCCCGCGCAGCGGGCCCGGCGCTGACGGCCGCGCTCGTCCGCGACCGATGCCCGGGATCGTCAGGCGTCTCCTGAGGGGTCTCGGCCGCCCGGCGCCACTCGCGGTAACCGAAGCGCGCGGCATCCGCACGCTCCATATTGGCGGCGACGCGATCCAGAGCGCGATGCGGATCGACGACCCGCATGGACTGGCGCTCGACTACACGCGCTGCATGATGGCGTTCCTGCTCCTGCATCCGGACCCGCGCGCAGCGCTCATGATCGGCCTGGGCGGAGGATCGCTCGCCAAGTTCTTCCATCGGCGCCTCGCGCGCACGCGCGTGCGGGTGATCGAGCTCGATCCTCGCGTCGTTGCGGCGGCGCGCGAGCACTTCGCCCTGCCGCCGGACGACGATCGCCTGAGGGTAGAAGTGGGCGAGGGCGCCGAGGCGCTCGCGCCGGAATGCTGCGACGTCCTGATGCTCGACGGCTTCGACGATGGCGAGCAGGTGCCGTCGCTCGCGAGCGCGGATTTCTACGACGCCGCGTACCTTGCGCTCGACGAGCCCGGCGTCATGGTCGTCAACTACATGGGCGACGACCCGAAGCTCGACCGCTACCTCCTGCGGCTCGAGCGCGCTTTCGGCGGCGCGGTGCTCGCGATGCAGGCGCCCTCCGACCCGAACATCGTCGCGTTCGGCCTGAAAGGCGCGCCGCGCCGGATTGCCTGGGACACGCTGCGCGAGCGCGCACGCCGCTTCGAAACTCGGCTCGGTTTGCCGTTCCATCGCTACGTCGCCGGGCTAAAACGGATGAACCCCGGAACGCCGCGCGAACTTATAATCGGCGCGGAAGGAGGAGGCGACCGATGAAACTCACGAGCGACAGCTTCAAGGACATGGGCCGGATTCCGGGCCGCTGCGCCTTCGCGGTGCCCGACCCGGCGCAGCACTTCAAGCTTTCCGACAACAAGAATCCGCATTTCGCGTGGAGCGATCTGCCGGCGGGCACGAAGTCGCTCGTCCTGATCTGCCACGACCCTGACGTGCCCTCGAAGCCGGACGACGTCAACAAGGAAGGCCGGCAGATCCCGGCGGCGCTGCCGCGCGTGGACTTCTATCACTGGGTGCTCGTCGAACTGAAGCCGAACGGCGGACCGATCAAGGAGGGTGAGTTCTCGAGCGGCGTGACCCCCCGCGGCAAGAAAGGACCGGAAGCGGCGCGCGGCGCGCGCCAGGGGATCAACGACTACAGCGCATGGTTCGCCGGCGACAAGGATATGGCGGGCGACTACTACGGCTACGACGGTCCGTGCCCGCCGTGGAACGACCCGCTCGTTCATCACTACGTGTTCACGCTCTACGCGCTGGACGCGGACAGGTGCCCGGTGTCGGGGAAGTTCCGCGGTCCCGACGTGCTCGCGGCGATCAAGGGCCACGTGCTCGGAAGCGCGAAGATCACGGGGCTGTACTCGCTCAACCCGGCGGTCAAAGTTTGAGCGCTTGACGGAAACTCTCGGCGAGTACGCGGTGGTCGCAGCGCTCGCCACCATCGCCTTCGCTGGCTCGATCTTGTTCGGGCTGACCGGGTTCGGCTCGGCGCTGATCACGATTCCGCTCGCGACGCACGCCGTTTCGCTGCCGTTCGCGCTTGCGCTGTTCGCGCTCGTCGACCTCGCGAACGCGCTGCGCATCGGGCTCGAGAACCCGAGGAACGCGGTGCGCCCGGAATGGACGCGGCTCGCGCCCATGATCCTGGCGGGCACCGTGGTCGGCGTGACGCTGCTCGTCAACCTGCCGCGGCGCGCCGGGATGGCGGCGCTCGGCGCGTTCATCCTGGCGTACGCGCTCTACAGCCTCGTGCGCCCCGAGCCCAGATCGACGATCGCGCGCGGCTGGGCTTGGGTCGCCGGGTTCGCGGGCGGGGTCACGAGCACGCTCTTTGGCGCCGGCGGGCCGCCGTACGCGATCTATCTCTCGCAGCGCGGGCTGACGAAGGAGCAGTTCCGCGCCACGCTCGGCTTCGCCACCGTGACGAGCATTTCCCTGCGGGTGACGGCGTTTCTCGTCACCGGGCTGCTCCTCGACCCGAAGGTCTGGATCGCAGCGCTTGTCGTGCTGCCGGCGGCCTGGCTCGGGATCAGCGCGGCCCGGCGCGTATTCCTGCGCATCTCGCGCGCCGCGCTCATGCGCGCGGTCGCGCTGATGCTGCTCGCGAGCGGAGGTTCGCTCCTGGCGCGTGCGCTCGCATAGCCCGACGTTATAGTCGATGCCATGATGGCCTGGGATCCCGCCCAGTATCTGAGCTTCGGCGACCACCGCCTGCGTCCGGCGCTCGACCTGTTGATGCGGATTCCCGCCGAGTCGCCGCGCACCGTCGTCGATCTCGGCTGCGGCACGGGGAACGTGACTCGGCACCTGCGCCGGCGCTGGCCCGCGGCGAAGCTGATCGCGCTCGACAGCTCGAGCGAAATGCTGGCGCGGGCGCGCGCCGAGGCACCCGAGATCGAGTTCGCGCAGGCTGACGCCGCCACCTGGACGCCGCAGGCGCCGGTCGATGTGCTCTATTCGAACGCCCTGCTGCACTGGCTCCCCGACCACGCGACGCTCTTTGCGCGGCTCGCCGGGTGCGTCGCCGCGGGCGGAGTTCTCGCGGTGCAGATGCCGCGCAACTTCGGCGCGCCCTCGCACCAGTCGTTGTACGAGACGGTGCGCAGCGGTCCGTGGCGCGCGCGGCTCGAGCCCATGATCCGCGAGGAGCCGGTCAAGCCCCCCGCCTTCTATTACAGCGCGCTTTCGCCTCGTGTCGAGTCGCTCGACATCTGGGAGACGGAGTACGCCCAGATCCTGGAAGGCGAGAATCCCGTCGCCGAGTTCGTCAAAGGCACCTGGCTGAAGCCGTTCCTCGATGCGCTTGCCGAGCCCGAGCGCAGCGCGTTCGAGGCGGACTACCGCGCGCGGGTTCTCGCGCATTATCCGCCGCAGGCGAACGGCAGGACGATCTTCCCTTTCCGCCGGCTGTTCATCGTCGCCAGGCGCTAGCCTGGACTGAACGACGAACTTAGGTGCGTCGGCTGTGCATATGCACGCTATCGGCGGCAAAAACAAAAGAGGTATGGACAGAGGGTGGGGGTTTGGGTTGATCATCTAAATTTCGCGCAACCCAGTCCGCGCTCCTATGTTTCCGCACTTCGGCACACGCTTTGCGACGCTACGCGCGGTCGCGCTTCGGCTGGTTGCCGCCTTTGCGCTCGCTCTCCCGCTCGCCGAGGCGGCGGGCGACGCGATGACATACATCGAATTCCGCTTCATCGCATCGAGCGTCGAGCCCGGCACCTTCTCCGCGTCGGTGCGCAAGCTCTGGCGTTACACCGACAGCTACGCCCGGGTCGAGGAGGAGCCGAATCT
>JBFGLA010000256.1:0-4122 GCA_041576355.1 Burkholderiales bacterium | reverse complement strand
GCGCGCGCTCGCCGGGTTAACATAGCGCGCCGCAAGCACCGCGTGCGCCGATGCACGACGGTTGGACCCCCATACCTATATGTCGCACAGGAGGAGAAACCGATGAAGAAGCTATTTGCGCTCGTTGCCGCCGCGCTCGTCGCGGCGCCCGTAAACGCCGCCTACCCCGAGCGGCCGATCAAGCTGATCGTGCCCTGGGCCGCCGGCGGCGATACTGACGTCATCTACCGCACTTTCCAGCAGGGCTTCCAGGAGCGGCTCGGCGGCACCATCGTCGTCACCAACGTCGGCGGCGCTTCGGGGACCAAGGGCGCCAAGGAGGCCAAGGACTCGCCCGCCGACGGCTACACGATATTCGCGGTGCACGACTCGATCCATTCGACTTACTACACTGGCGTCGCGGACGTGAACTGGACCGACTTCGAGCCGATCTGCCTGGTGTCGGCGACGCCTTCGATCATCACCGCGAGCCCGAAGACGCCGTGGAAGGACATGAAGTCGCTCCTCGCCGACGCCAAGGCGAAGCCCGGAACGATCACCGTCGGCGCCACGCTCGGATCGACCAGCCACTTCTTCCCGGCGATGGTCGAAAAAGCGGCCGGGATCAAGTTCAAATACGTGTCCTACGAAGGGACCGCGCCGCGCATGAACGCGCTGCTGGGCGGGCACATCGATCTCGCCGAATCCAACCTGACGCAAAAGGGCAAGGCGGACGCGGGGCAGATGAAGTTTCTCGCGGTCGCGACCGAGAAGCGGCTCGCCGAGGTGCCCGACGTGCCGACGCTGAAGGAGCTGGGCATCGACGTCGAGTACGCGGTCAACCGCGGTCTGGTCGCGCCCAAGGGAACGCCGGCTGACGCCCTGGCCAAGCTGCGCTCGGCGTGCGGCGCGGCGGCGAAGGACCCGGCGTTCGCCGAGCAGATGAAGAAGCACGGCACATTCGTGCGCTATCTCAACGCGAGCGAGTACACCGAGTTTCTCAAGCGCAACGACACGCTCAACAAGGACCTTTCCAAAGAGCTGGGCATGTACAAGCGCTGACGCGCGGCCGAAACGCGATGATCGGCCGTGACGGCGTCGCGGGGCTCGTCGTTGCTGCGACGAGCCTCGTTTTTTTCTGGCTGACCCTGGGGCTCGAAAAGAATCCACTCGTCCCGATCGGGCCGGGGTTCTACCCGCAGCTCGTGCTGGGGATCACGGCGGCGCTGGGCCTTGCGCTCATCGCTTCCGACTTTCTGCGCCGGCGCAAGGCGGCGCCCCCGGCGCCCAAGGCGCCGCCGGGACCGCGGCTCAACTACCGGCTGGTGGCGCTCACCTTCGCGGTCTTCGGCGCCTACGTGCTGCTCCTGCCGCCGCTTGGCTACCGCGTCGCGACGTTCCTTTTCGTGCTCGGGGCGAGCTTCCTGCTCGAGCCGCCGCGCGGCGCGGGCCTGTGGCTGCGCGGATTCGTGCTTGCTGCGCTGACCACGGTAGTCACCTACTACGTGTTCGAGCATTACCTCGCGGTGCTCTTGCCGCGCGGCAGCTGGACCGGGTTCTGAGCCATGTACGAGCTGCTCTGGAACGGCATGGTCGACCTGTTCCAGGTCAAGTACATGCTGCCGCTCCTGATCGGCACCGTCGCAGGGGTGTTTGGCGGGGCGCTGCCGGGGGTGACGATCACGATGACGATCATCATCGTGCTGCCCTTCACCTTCGGACTCGACCCGCTGCAGGGGCTCGCGGCGATGACCGGTGTCTACGTCGGCGGCTCTGCAGGCGGCCTCGTCACCGCGACGCTGCTCGGCATTCCGGGTACGCCCTCGTCGGTCGCCACCACCTTCGACGGTTTTCCAATGGCGAAGAAGGGCGAGGCGGGGCGCGCGCTGTGGCTCGGTGTCTGGGGATCGTTCCTCGGCGGAATGATCGGCGGCGCGTTTCTGATCGCCGCGACCGGGCCGCTCGCGCAATTCGCCGTGGCGTTCGGGCCGTGGGAGTTCTTCTCGCTCTTCATCCTCGCGCTCTCCATGGTCGCGGGGCTGGTCGGGGCGTCGCTCCTCAAGGGGTTTCTCTCGGGCGCGATCGGTCTGGTGATTACGGTGCTCGGCAACGATCCCGTGATGGGCCAGCCGCGGCTCACCTTCGGCATCCAGTTCCTCGAGGGCGGTGTGCCGTTCCTGCCGGTGCTGATCGGCGTGTTCGCCTTTGCGCAGATCATGTCCGATGTCGAGCGCATGGGCGGCGCCGGCAAGATGGCGGAGGCCGTCGACCGGGCGGTCAAGCTTACGGTGTCGCACCTCAAGGTCATCTGGGAAATCCTGTCGCGGCCGTTTCTGCTCCTCTGGGCCTCGTTCATCGGCGTCGTGATCGGCGTCCTGCCGGCGGTCGGCGGCAGCGCGGCGAACATGATGGCCTACGACCAGGCGAAGAAGTTCTCCCGCCATCCGGAGCGCTTCGGCACCGGAACGCCCGAGGGCATCGTCGCCTCGGAATCGGCGAACAACGCCAATGTCGGGGGGTCCCTGGTCACCATCATGGCGTTCGGCATCCCGGGCGACGCGGTGACCGCCGTCATGCTGGGCGCGCTCACCATCCACGGCATCCAGTCCGGGCCGCTCTTCATCTCGCAGAACCCGCAGATCGCCTATGGCATCTTCGCCGCGTACCTGCTCGCGCACCCGATCATGGCGCTCGTGATCGCCCTCGGGGCGCGCTTCATGCTGCGCGTGGTGACCGTGCCCAAGGCGGCGCTCTTTCCGGTCGTGCTGGTGCTGTGCGTGATCGGCGCCTATGCGCTCAGCAACACCATGTCGAGCGTCTACATCCTGCTCATCTTCGGCCTGCTCGGCTACGCGATGGTGAAGTTCGGGCTGCCCCTCGCGCCGCTCATCCTCGGCGTGATCCTCGGCGACCAGATCGAGACCAACCTGATCCGCGCGATCATGACCGACTCCGACCTGTGGCAGTTCGTGCTGCGGCCGATCTCGGGCGCGCTCCTTGCGATGTCGGTGGGCTCGGTGATCCTGGCGCTGTGGCAGCACCGGCGCGCGGAGAAGCGGGGGGCGACGGGCGAGGGCGAAAGGGCGGATTTCTGACGGGTCGCGGGTTGTTCGCCAGCGCGGAACGCACGCGTCCCTCGGCGAGCGAGTCCGCGCAAATATCGGCCGCGCGGGCGGCTGATCGATTATGCTTTCCGGCCTGATCCAGCGGTCTAAGCTGCGACAGGCAACCTATAGACGAGGAGGGAATCACGATGTCACGCTCGATTCGCGCGATTGCACTCTGCGCTGCGGCGCTCGCCGCAAGCTTTAGCGCGCCCGGCTGGGCGCAACCCAAGTATCCGCACTCCACGGTGACGCTCGTCACCCATTCGAGCCCGGGCGGGGGCAGCGACGTGTTCCTGCGCGAGCTGGTCAAGTACCTCGGACCGACGATGGGGGTGAACTTCGCGGTCGAGAATGTGCGCGGCGGCAGCGGCGCGCGCGCGGTCGCCAAGGTCGCGCAGGCGCCGGCGGACGGCTCGATGTTCTACGCGACGACGCCGACCTATATCCAGACGACGCTGCTCAGCAAGCCGGATTTCGGGTACACCAACCTGGATCCGGTGCTGATCGTGTTCCTCGATCCCGAAGTGGTCTACACGCGCGCCGATTCTCCGTTCAAGACGCTCGCCGACGCGGTCGCGTACGCGCGCCAGAACCCGGGCAAGGCGAAATGGGGCGCTGCCAACCCGGCGTCGCTCGAGCGCATCGCGCTCGAGAAGCTGAAGCGCATCGCCGGCGTCCAGGCCGCGGTCGTCAGCCACGAGGGCGGCGGCGAGCTGATGATCAACGTGCTCAACGGCACGCTCGATATCGGCATCGGCGAGATCCAGGAGATCCGCTCTCAGCTCGACGCGAAGCAGGTGCGCATCCTCGCCACCCTCACCGACAAGCGCCTCGATCGTCTACCGGAGGTCTCCACCGCCAAGGAGCAGGGCATCGATCTCACGGTGACCAAGTTCCGCGGCCTCGCCGGACCGAAGGGCGTGCCTGCCGAGATCGTCTCGGCCTGGGAGCAAGCGATGAAGAAGGTGCTCGCCGATCCGGCCTACAAGAAGGAGTACGAGCGCGAGAATCTCATCCCGACCCTGATGGCGGGGGC
>JBFGLA010000255.1:0-4141 GCA_041576355.1 Burkholderiales bacterium | reverse complement strand
TGTTCGCACGCGCGGCCGACGGCGGCAAGATGCCGATCGCGATCGTCCGGTCGACCGCGGCGCAGCTGCCGTTCTCCTTTCGTCTCGACGACAGCTCTGCGATGATGCCGAACGCCAAGCTTTCGAATCAGAGCCGGGTGCTGGTCGGGGCGCGCATCTCGAAGTCGGGCAACGCGATTCCGCAGCCGGGCGATCTGCAGGGACTGAGCGCTCCGGTCGTGCCGGGTGCGAGCGGACTGGAACTCACGATCAACGAAGTCGTGAAGTAATTCCTGGGTACGCGGGATGCGCATTCCCGCCGCCGTTTGACGGGAGTCAAACGGCGTCTGCGAGGCTCGGGCATAAAGTCGGCAGCGGGATGACCGCGCGCTGCGGTTCGCTCCGGTGTCGAAGAAATGGAAACAATCCAAACGGACGTGGCAATCGTCGGCGCGGGAGGCGCGGGACTGAGGGCCGCCATCGCGCTCGCGGAGACCGATCCTCAGCTGCGGGTCGCGCTGATCTCCAAGGTCTATCCCATGCGCAGCCACACCTGCGCGGCGGAGGGCGGCGCGGCCGGCGTCATCAAGGCGAACGACAGCTTCGAGCAGCATTTCGCGGACACGGTGGGGGGCGGAGACTGGCTGTGCGACCAGGACGCCGTCGAATATTTCATCCGCGAGGCGCCGAAGGAGCTGACGCAGCTCGAGCACTGGGGATGCCCGTGGAGCCGTGAAGCCGATGGATCGGTCGCGGTGCGGCCCTTCGGCGGCATGAAGATCCAGCGCACCTGGTACGCGGCGGACAAGTCCGGGTTCCACATCCTGCATACGCTCTTTCAGACCTCGCTTCGCTTCACATCGATCCAGCGCTATGACGAGTACTACGCGACCGATCTGCTGGTCGACGATGGCCGCTGCGAGGGGCTCACGGCGATCGAGATGCGCAGCGGCCGTATGGTGTGTTTCCGCGCGGGCGCAGTGATCATCGCCGGTGGCGGCGCCGGGCGCATGTTTCCGTTCACGACCAACGGTGCGATCAAGACCGGGGACGGTATGGCGCTCGCCTACCGTGCGGGCGCGCCGCTCAAGGACATGGAATTCGTCCAGTACCACCCGACCGGATTGCCGAACACGGGGATTCTTCTCACCGAGGGCTGCCGTGGCGAAGGCGGCGTCCTCGTCAACAAGCATGGGCGCCGCTACCTGCAGGACTACGGCATGGGGCCGGAGACGCCTATCGGCAAGCCGGTCCTGAAGACGATGGAGCTCGGTCCACGCGACCGTCTCAGCCAGGCGTTCTGGCACGAGGAGAAGAAAGGCAACACCGTGCCGACCCCCTGGGGCGAATGCGTGCTGCTCGACATGCGGCACCTGGGCGAAAAACTCATCGACGAGCGCCTGCCCTTCGTGCGCGAACTGGCGACGAGCTACCTCGGCATCGACCCGGTTAAGGACCCGGTCCCGGTGCGGCCGGTCGTGCATTACATGATGGGCGGAATCGACACCGATCTGAAAACGGCGACGCCGCTTGCGGGGCTCTACGCGGCGGGGGAGTGCGCTTGCGTCAGCATCAACGGCGCGAACCGGCTCGGATCGAATTCGCTCACCGAGACGCTCGTGTTCGGGCATCGCGCCGCGCTCAGCGCGGCCGAGTACGTTCGCACCGCCGTCCGGCCCGGCAACGGCGCTGCGATAGAAGCGCACGCGCAGGCCGCGCAGGCCCGCATCCGGCGGCTCTTCCAGCAAAGCGGCGCGAAGGAGTCCCTATCGGGCCTGCGCAAGGAGATGATGCAGCTCATGGAGCGCCATGCTGGCATCTACCGCACCGGCGAGGGTCTGACCGAGGCCGGCGCGAAGCTTGCCGAGCTGCGCCGGCGCTACGCCGACATCGAGCTGCACGACAAGACGAATGTCTACAACACCGATCTCGTGCAGGCGCTCGAGTTGGGCTCGATGCTTGACTGCGCCGAGGCGGTCGCGGCGAGCGCGCTGGCGCGCACGGAATCGCGCGGCGCGCACCAGCGCCTGGACTGCACGGCGCGCGACGACAAGAATTTTCTCAAGCATTCGCTTGCTTGGTACCGGCCGACCGAGGCGCCGCGGATCGACTACCGCGACGTCGTCATCACCCGATCGCAACCGGGCGTTCGGGACTATTCCGGAATGAAGAAATGAGCGAGCGCACCATCCAGCTCGAAGTCCTGCGCTACAACCCGGAGACCGGCCCGGAGCCGAGGTTCCAGCGCTACTCGGTCCCCTGCCTGAATGAATGGGTGATCCTGGATGCACTCAACTACGTCAAGGAGAATCTCGATCCGACGCTCAGCTATCGCTGGTCGTGCCACATGGCCGTGTGCGGCAGCTGCGGCATGATGATCAATGGCGAGCCGAAGCTCGCCTGCAAGGCGTTCGTACGCGATTATCCCGACGCGATTCGCGTCGAGCCGCTCGCCCACTTCCCGATCGAGCGCGACTTGGTGACCGTGGTCGACGACTTCATGGCCAAGCTCGCGCGCGTTAAGCCCTATCTGATCCCGAAGGAGGGCAAGCCTCTCGCCGAGGGGGAGCATCGGCAGACTCTGGCGCAGCTGAAGAAATACAGGCAGTACGCCGATTGCATCAACTGCATGCTGTGCTATGCGGCTTGCCCGGAGTACGGCCTGATCCCGAAATTCATCGGCCCGGCCGCGATCACTCTCGCGCATCGCTACAACCAGGATTCCCGCGATGGCGGGCGCGATACGCGCCAGGAGGTGATCGCGACCGACGAGGGGGTGTGGGAATGCTCGTTCGTCGGCGCCTGCTCGGAGGTCTGCCCGAAGCATGTCGACCCCGCGAGCGCGCTGCAGCAGGTCAAGATCGCGAGCACGGTCGATTGGTACAAGGAACACCTGATGCCATGGCTGAACAAGTGACGCGCAAACCCTACGTGCGCGAGGTGCCGCGGCTGCGCTGGTTCTTCCGCCATCCGCGCTACCTGCGCTACATGGCGCGCGAAGTCACCTGCCTCTTCATCGGCGCCTACACGCTGCTGCTGCTCGTCGGCGTGAAGCGCCTGGCGGAGGGTGAGGCGGCGTACGAGGCGTTTCTCGCCGCGCTCGCGAGCCCGGCGAGCGTCGTGTTCCACGCTGCGGCACTCGCCTTCTCCGTCTACCACAGCGTGACCTGGTTCAACGTCACGCCCAAGGCGCTTCCGCTGCAGGTCGGCGAGCGCTTCGTGCCCGGCGGCGTGATCGCCGGCCTGCACTATGCCGTCTGGGCGGCGCTCTCGCTCGCTATCCTCGTTCTCGCCGGGTTCTTCTGACCATGGCCAAGTCGAACAAGCCGATCGTTTGGGGACTGTTCGCCGCGGGCGGCACGATCAGTGCGTTCGTCACGCCGGTGCTGATCGCGCTCACGCTTGCGGCGGCGCTGGGGCATGTCCCGGAGATCCTCGCGTACGAGAATTTGCGCGCCTTCGCCTCGGGCTGGATCGGCAAGCTGCTGCTCTTCGTCGTGCTGTCGCTCTCGCTATGGAGCGCGGCGCACCGGCTGCGGATCACGTTCTACGACTTCGGGGTCCGGGCGGACACGGTGGTCGCCGCGGTCGTCTACCTCATCGCCGGCGCTGGAACCCTCGCCGCGGCGGCGTACCTGCTGGGCATCGGGGGCTGATTCACGGCGTCGGCGCGCCGGCGAATTACACGCGAGAGGGGCCAGCCCTACCTTTGACGTGCATCAACTTCGTCGCCGCACGAGCGAGCTAATAATAGATCGACAGGGAGAAGACGAACATGACACCGCCGCCACTGACCGTTCGCGAGCAACTGCGCGAGGAGCGCTTCGGCAATGTCTGGACCCGGGAGTTGAACGATGTGTTCGCCGACGTGGCGCCGTATTACGACCGGGCGAACACCATCGCGAGCCTGGGCCTGTGGGGCTGGCTCCTCAGAAGCTTCATGGCGACCGTCGACATCCGTCCCCGCCAGCGTGTGCTCGACGTCTGCGCGGGGACCAACGCGATCGGGATCGCTCTCCTCGAGCGCGAACCGAGCCTGGAAGTGCACGCCATCGACCGCAGCGCCGCGATGCAGGAAGTCGGACAGGAACGCGCGCGGGCGAAGGGCCTGCGCATCCGCAGCGTGATCGGCGATGTCCACGAGCTGCCTTTTCCCGACAAT
>JBFGLA010000254.1:0-4142 GCA_041576355.1 Burkholderiales bacterium | reverse complement strand
GGTCAGCGCCCGCAGCGCATCGTCGAGCGCCTGGCCGGCGCTCTCGTAGTCTTGCGACGCCGCCGCCTCGCGCGCGGCGTCGAGCCGCGCCCGCGCCTGCTCGTAATACGAGCGCGCCTCCGCAGAGCCGCTCTGCGCCCCCTCGCGCGCCTTGGGCGAGTTGAGCAATCTCTCGACCAGGCGGGTTTTCTGCTCGACGAGCCCTGCGCGGTCGGTGTCCTGAGCGCCGACCGGTGCCGCGAGCGCCATCACCAGGCCCAGCCGCCCACCCAGGGCGCAGAATCTTCTCGCCGCGTCGCGCATCGCAGCGAAGCTTCGGAAACGGCGGGCAGACTGTCAAGCCAGGCATGAATACGGCTGCTTCCCAGATTCGGGAACGGATCCGGGGTTCGTTGTGGAGCGCTTTCTTTGCGCAAGATCAACTCGCGCGGGATGGCGTCCGCTAGCGTGACCGCACGTGATACGGTGCGTCAGAGGCGAGGGGATCGAGGCTAGAGTGCATCATCGGAAGACAGTGACGGCGGCTTTGGCCGCGGCAGCGCTTGCGCTGGGTGGTTGTCAGTCCGGCAACACGCACGGTCCGGCTTATGCGCGCGCGGACTATCCGCCCGGGGGCGCGGCGATCGTCGCGTCGACCGACTGGAGCAAGACCGTCGACGTCGTGGTCGAGCTGGTCGAATACGGCTACCGGCCGCGCGAGCTGCGGCTCAAGGCCGGCCAGCCCTACCGGATCCGGCTGATCAACTACAGCGGGATCAACCATTACTTCACCGCCCCCGAGTTCTTCCGCTCCGCGGCGACCCGCAAGGCGATGGTCGATCGCTACGCGGAAATCAAGGCTCCGTATTTCACCGCGTTCGAGGTCGTGAGCCGCGGTGGCGGTATCGACGTCTACCTCGTTCCGATGGTCAAGGGCCGCTTCGACGTCCACTGCGAAATCGACGATCATCGTGAGCGTGGCGTGCGGGGAGTGATCATCGTCGAATAGGCGCCGCCACCGGCGGCCTCCCATGTCCAGCACCGCCTCAAATCGATTTCACGAGCCTCGACCCGATATCCGCCAGGGCCCGGCTGCATTTCTCGCGAGTTCTCGGTTATTCGGCGGGCTGGGATCCGATGCTCTGGGGCGCATCGTGCGCAACGCGCGCAAGATCCACCTCGGCCGCGGCAAGCCGATCTACCGCAGCGGCGAGCCCTGCCAGAACTTCTACGTGGTCGGTTACGGAGTCGCCGCGCTCTCGGTGCACGCCGAGCCGGACCGGGAAAAGATTCTCGAGCTGAGGGGCGCGGGAGAATGCATCGGCGAAGAGAACATGCTCGCCGAGCAGCCCCACGCCATTACCGCCACCATGCTCACCGACGGGATGCTCGTTTGCGTGCCGCGCCAGGCCGTGCTCGAGACTCTCGAGCACCACCCCAAGCTCGCGCAGGAAATCATCGCCGACCTGTCGCGCCGAACGCTGCACCTGGTGAGGCAGATCGAGTCCAAGTCCAACCGATCCGGCACCGAGCGCGTCGTCGGCTACCTCATGCAAGCGAGCGGCCGTACCGACCCCTTCGTGCAGGACGTGAACCTCTCGGTGCCCAAATGCATCGTCGCCTCCCTGCTCGATCTGACCAAGGAGTCCTTCTCCCGAGTGCTGCGTGATCTCACTGAGCGCGGCCTGATCGAAGTCCAGGGGCGATCGATTCGCCTGCTCGACCCGAGCCGTCTCGCTCAACTGTGCCACCGCGGCCGCGGCTGCGCGCAGTGCGGCGGGTGCGCACGGGGCGGCGCCTGGGTCGACTGAAAGGCGCGTCGCTCGACGCATTCCCGGCGCGACCCGCCGGGGCGATAATGTGAAAGTGGGTGCAAGACTCTTTCTCCTCGCGTGCGCAATGCTCTGCGCGTCGTTTGCGCCGATCCGCGCCGCGCACGCGCAAGACCCGGAACCCCCGAACGGGCTATTACTGATCGCGAAAGCCTCTTTGCTCGATCCGAATTTCCAGCGCACGGTCGTCCTGGTCACCCAGGCGCAGGATGCAAGCACGGTGGGCGTGATTCTGAATCGGCCCACGAACCTGGATGTTTCGCGCTTCTTCGAGCCCGGGGTATCGACGCAGAATTATCGCGAGCCGGTCTACTTCGGCGGCCCGGTGATGCGAAGCGCGATCGTCGCCTTGCTGCGGTCGGATTCCCCTCCGACCGCGTCGGCCTTCCACGTTCACAAGCGCGTTTACCTGACGATGCATCCCGCGAACATCGCGGCGCTGCTGCAGGACCCCGCGCAGCGCTATCGGCTCTACGCGGGGTTCTCCGGATGGGCGCCGGGGCAGCTGCTGAACGAATTCACTCGCGAGAGCTGGTACGTGCTCGCGCCGGACGAAGATATCCTCTTCAGAAAGGACACGAGCGGACTATGGGAGGAGCTTCTCGCCCGCGCCAGCGGCGAGCGCGCGCAATTCACCCGCGATCCGCTCTCGTACGCCCCCGTGGAATGAGAAAGCCCCGCGTGCGCGGGGCTCATGGCCCGGATTTCCCGGGCAGCGCCGCAGTTGCGGCACTCGTTCAACGCAGCATACCGCCACGTTCCGGAGTCGCGCTGCGCACCGTGTCCTTCAGCACTGCGCATTCGTTTTCATTACGGTATCCGGACAATCGCCCGGACTCCCGCACGTTACGCGCCCGGGGATCCCGTTCGCGGTTGCGCGCTCCAACGAGTAAATTATCACGCACCGGGCTGTTGTCAAGGGCCGCACGGGCCGGATAACTGTGCATCTGTTCTCGCGCGCGCTCCGACTCGGCGACTCGCCCGCCTGATCGCGTTATACTGCTTCCATCCCGATTGAGAATCGTTTCTTCCAGAGTCATGGGAATGCGATTTGCCTTGTACACGCTGGTTGCGGCCGCGGTCATCGTGGCATTTCCGTTCGGCGCCTTTGCACAGGGTGAAGACGCGGTCTTGCTCGTGGCGCATCCCGCGTTTCGCGACCTCGAATACCGGCAGACGGTATTGATTGCAGCCCCGGCGCCGAGCGGCGGCCATGTCGGCGTCATTCTCAATCGCCCCACTCGGCGCTCCCTCAGCAGCCTGTTTCCCGAGCACGAACCCTCCAAGAAGGTCCTCGACCCCGTGTTCTACGGTGGGCCGTTTTCCCGCAGCGCGCTTGTCGCGCTGGTGAAGAGCGAAGCGAGCCCGGGAGCCGGATCGGTGCCGCTGATGAAGGACTTGTACCTCACGTTCCGCGCCAACACGATCGATCACGTCATCGAGACGACGCCGAACAGGGCCCGCTACTTCGTCGGCTACGTCGGTTGGCGCCCGGGAGAGCTGAAAACAGAAATCGATCGCGGCCTGTGGACGGTCATCGACGCGGACGTCGAAACGATATTCCGCAAGGACACCGAAGGCCTTTGGGAGGAGCTCCTGCAGCAAAGCCGCCGCCTGCGCGCCGCCGGCCCGAATCACCTCGCTGCGGCCCGCTAGGGCGCGCGCGCCTTCATCGCCGCAGCGCCTCGATCTCCAGCTTTGCTTTGCGCGAGTAAAGCCCCGTCGGTTCGATGCGCAGATACTCCTGCCAGTGGCGGATGGCCTGCGCCGCGTCCTTGCGATCCCGGTATACCAGCGCCAAGCCGTAGTAGGAGTTGGCGGCGTTGACGTCGAGCTCTACCGCGCGCCGGTGGTACTCGAACGCCTTATCCCGATTTCCCATGTCGTAGTAGACGTAGCCGAGGTTGCTGTACGGAGCCGGATTCGCCGGATTCGCAGCGATCGATTTCTCGAACTCCGAAATCGCGAGTGCGTAGTTCTGCGCGAGGTAGGCGTGCGTTCCCGCCCGGAAATGCTTGCGCCCGGCCGCGACTTGCTCCTCGCCTTGCAGCCGCACGGCGATTTTTTCTGCGGCGTCGGTGTCGCCCTCGGCGCGATGTAGCTCGATGAGCGCCCGGTACACCGAGACGAGGCTGCTGTTCAGCTCGAGCGCCTGCTCGTAGTGTCGAATGGCTTCTCTGCGCAGCCCTTTCTGCGTATAGAGCAGGCCCAAGTTCTGCAGGACGAGGGGGCTGCGCCCCGCCGCAAGCGCCGCTTCGTAGGATCGGATCGCCTCGTCCCTGTTTCCGAGCATGCGGTGCGCGTACCCGGTCTGCGCGTGCGCATCGTGCT
>JBFGLA010000253.1:0-4183 GCA_041576355.1 Burkholderiales bacterium | reverse complement strand
TGGCGCTCGACCTGGAAGCAACTGCGCTGCGCGAGCGGCTCGATGTGTGCGCCGCGCAGCGCGAAGCCGAAAGCCTCGCCGCCTCGCTCGGGCTCACGCGCGCGACCCGGTTCGTGAACGTGCTCGAGCTGGGCGCGATCTACAACACCGAGGCGCCCCACGAGCCGCAAAAAGGCCTCGAGCTCGAGTTGCGGCTGCCGATCTTCGACACCGGGGACGCGCGCCTCGCGCGCGCCCAGCACCGCTATATGCAGGCGGTGCATCGAACCGCGCAGATCGCGGTCAACGCGCGCTCCGAGGTTCGCGAGGCGTACGCGGCGTACCGAACCGCGTACGACGTCGCGCAGCATTACCGCGACGAGATCGTTCCGCTGCGAAAGAGAATCTCCGAAGAAAACCTGCTGCGCTACAACGGCATGCTGATCGGCGTGTTCGAGCTGATCGCGGATGCGCGCGCGAGCATGGCGAGCGTGAACGCCTCGATCGAGGCGCTGCGCGAGTTTTGGCTCGCCGAGTCGCGCCTGCAGATCGTGCTCACGACCGGCTCGGTCGCCGGTGCCGACGTCAAGTCGGCTGCCGCGCCCGCCGAAGCCGGGCCTGCCGGGCACTGAACGGAAATCGAGGACATCATGACCCATCGAAGAGCATTCTTGCAGGCCACCACGGCGGGATTTTTCGGCGCCGCGTTGGTCTCGAAGGTCGGCGCGGCAGCGCTGCCCCAGGCGCCGATCCAGGAAAAACCAGACACCATGCCTCCGCTCGCTCCGCCGAGCGGCAGGCCCTACCAGCCGGTGGTGACGCTAAACGGCTGGACTCTGCCGTGGCGGATGAACAACGGCTGGAAGGAATTTCATCTCATCGCCGAGCCGGTGCGGCGCGAATTCGCACCCGGCATGACCGCGCACCTGTGGGGCTACAACGGCCAGTCGCCCGGACCGACGATCGAATGCGTCGAGGGCGATCGGGTGCGGATCTTCGTCACCAACAAGCTTCCCGAGCACACGACGATCCACTGGCACGGGATCCTGCTTCCCTCGGGCATGGACGGCGTCGGTGGGCTCACGCAGCCGCAGATCCCGGTCGGCAAGACCTTCGTCTACGAGTTCGAGATGAAGAAGTCGGGCACCTTCATGTACCACCCGCATGCCGACGAGATGGTGCAGATGGCGATGGGGATGATGGGCTTCCTCGTCGTGCACCCGAAGAATCCGCAATTCATGCGCGTCGACCGGGACTTCGTCTTCCTCATGAGCGCGTACGACATCGAGCCCGGAGCGTACACGCCCAAGGTCGCGACGATGACCGATTTCAACCTCTGGACGTGGAACTCGCGCGTGTTTCCGGGGATCGATCCGTTCGTGGTCAGGCGCGGCGACCGCGTCCGCATCCGCATCGGCAACCTCACCATGACCAACCACCCGATTCACCTGCACGGCTACGACTTCGAGGTGACCTGCACCGACGGCGGCTGGGTGCCGAAATCGGCGCGCTGGCCGGAGGTGACGGTGGACGTCGCCGTCGGCCAGATGCGCGCGATCGAGGTCGCGGCGAATGAGCCCGGCGACTGGGCGATCCACTGCCACAAGTCGCACCACACGATGAACGCCATGGGACACAACGTCGAGACGCTGATCGGCATCGACCATCGCGGCATCGCGCAGAAGATCGCCCGGCTCGTTCCCGACTACATGGTGATGGGCGAGCGCGGAATGGCCGATATGGGAGAGATGGAAATGCCGCTCCCCGACAATACGCTGCCGATGATGACCGGAGCGGGCCCCTTCGGTCCGATCGAGATGGGCGGGATGTTCACGGTCATGAAGGTGCGCGAGGGCCTCGCGCGCGACGACTATCGCGACCCGGGCTGGTACAAGCATCCGCCGGGCACGGTGTCGTATGCGTGGACAGGTGAGACGCCGGCGGTCGCAAGCGCCGCGGAGCGGGATGTGAATTCCGCCGCATCGGCGCGTGCCCTCAAGGTGCGCAAGCCGACCGGGCACGCCGGACATTGATTTGACATATGACAAGGAGCCACGTGATGAAACAGACGATCCTGGCGGCTATGCTTGTCGCCGCACTCGGAGCCTCGAACGTGCTTGCCCATGGGGGCAGCGATGACATGAAGCAGCACGCCCCGCGCGAGCGGCACGCGAGCGTGGAACAGACGCCTTTCGGCCGCGCCGGCGACCCGGCCAAGGTCACGCGCACGGTGACGGTCGATATGAGCGACGCGATGCGCTTCGACCCCGCACAGATCCGTGTACGCAGAGGCGAGACGGTGAAATTCGTGGTCAAGAACTCGGGCCAGCTGCTGCATGAAATGGTGCTCGGCACGGCGCAGAGCCTGCGCGAGCACGCGGAAATGATGAGAAAGTTCCCGGACATGGAGCATGACGAGCCGCACATGATCCATGTCCAGACCGGAAAGTCCGGGGAAATGGTGTGGCAGTTCAACCGGGCGGGCGAATTCGGATTCGGCTGTTTGATTCCAGGGCATTACGAGGCCGGCATGGCCGGAAAAATCGAGGTGACGAAATGAACGTGCACAGACGGAAACTGATCGGAGTTCTTGCGGGCGCGCTCTGCGCGCTCGGCGTGGCGCCCGCGGCGCACGCGCAGTACAAGCAAAAGGTCGTGGTCTACAAAAGCCCGACCTGCGGCTGCTGCAACGGCTGGGTCGATCACATGCGCGCGAGCGGCTTCAGCATCGAGTCGCACGACGTCGCGGACGTCGATCCGATCAAGCGCAAGCTCGGCATCGGGGAAAAGTTCGCCTCGTGCCACACCGCGACGGTGGGCGGCTACGCGATCGAGGGCCATGTGCCGGCTTCTGACATCAAGCGTCTGCTTGCCGAGCGGCCGAAGGCGGTGGGACTTGCCGCGCCGGGGATGCCGGTCGGCTCGCCCGGGATGCCGGGAGATCCGCAGCCTTATGACGTCTTGCTGCTGACCTCCGACGGGGGCTCACGTCTCTGGAAACGCTATCCTTGATTCGGAGCGCGCGAAGATGAAACGACTCATCGCGATGGTAGCCGTTGCCGCATTTCCGGGCGCGGTGTTCGCTCAGGGTGATGGCAACCACGATACTCGGCGCGCAGCGCATAGCCAGCTCGCCCAGGCATCCGAGGCGCTCACCGAGGGCGAGATCCGCAAGGTGGATAAGAGCGCAGGCAAACTCACAATCAAGCATGGACCTATCCAGAACCTCGACATGCCCGCGATGAGCATGGTGTTTAGGGTTCAGGAGCCGGCGATGCTCGACAAGGTACAGTCTGGCGACAAGGTTCGATTCAGAGCAGAGAAGGTCGGCGGGCAATACACGGTGACCCGCATCGAGCGCACGGAGTAAGCGCCACCGGTCGGCCTGCGCACACTTGATCCTGATCAAGCCGCGGTTCGCGGAGGATGCCATTCTGCATCTTGACGACAAGTGGCAGGCTTGAAATGAAGGCAATGCGGGGGAAGAGGTTGTATTCGGCAGTGGCGCTTAGCGCGCTCGCCCTGCTACTGCTGCGCCCGGTCTGCGACGTCTACGCCGCGCATGCGGTGCACGGCCACTCGCAGGACACGCACTCCGTTCACCACCACGCGAATGCTTCGGATTCCGGCCAGCCTGGCGATACGGACGGATCCTGCTGCGCACGCATCGCCGACGGAGCGCTCGTCACGCCTTTCGTTCTGGGTCCGCCCGTCGCGCTCGGCGATGACCAACCGGCCGCCTCCGGGGCGGCGAGAGCTCCAACGATCGGTTTCGGTCGCGCCGCGCACACGCGAATCGCCTGGGGCGCAATTCCTCCCCCTCGTTCCTACTACGCCCGCTCGGCGCGAATTCTGCGCTGACCCCTTGCTGCGCCAGCCTTCGCCGCTGGAACAGATTCTCCGGCCAGTCTGGCGCTCATCCCACTCGGAGTGATGACTCGCGGCTGCGGGCGCCGCGGTGCATCGAGGTTCGGAAGTCATGCAATCGTCGCATCGATTCAGAGAAAGGAGTCTCGTCATGAAACGCAATTTGATCGCCGCCGCAGCTGCCGTGGCGTTGGCCGTCTCGGCCGCTGCATCCGCGCAGCCGGGCCCCGGCTACGGCATGGGCCCTGGAATGATGGGCGGCTATGGCCCCGGCTACGGAATGGGTCCGGGGATGATGGGAGGATACGGTCCCGGATATGGCATGGGCCCTGGAATG
>JBFGLA010000252.1:0-4222 GCA_041576355.1 Burkholderiales bacterium | reverse complement strand
TCCCGGCGTGGGCACCTACCGCGAGCTCGTCGAGGCGGCCGAGGCGTGCCAGGTGGCGATCATCCATCCCGGCCTGCCGCGCGACCCGAACGAGCCTGGGGCGGAAGAACTCGTCAAGCGCGCCGAAGCCTTTAACTAGGCTGAGCGGGTCTCGGGGAGGCGCTCCGGGTGGCCTGCTAGAATCAAATCGAAAGCCGAACTAAAAAGGGGGCAAGCAGTGATTATCACGAGGCAGTTCCGCCGCGGGGCACTCGCATGGGCGTTTGCGCTCGTCGCGGCGCCGGCGAGCGCGCAATTGAGCTTCGGCGTCGGGATCGAGCATTTCGCCTGGACCGAGGACACGAGCCCGAGCGTGCGGGAGCGCGGCTTCCTGCCGAGCTTTTGGGTCCAGCTGCATCAGGAAAAGCCGAGCGGCTGGATCGCTGGCTACCAACTGAAGTTTTTCGTCGGCGACGTGACCTATCGCGGGTCGACCTTGTTTCCACCGGTGGTGCCGGTCGAGAGCACGACGCACTACACCGGAATGTCGAACGAGCTGCAGGCGCGCTATCGGGATCTGCGCGCAAGCGGGAACCGCATCGCGCTCGTCACGGGGGTCGGGCTCGATGTCTGGCGGCGCGAGTTGAGCGCGTTCCAGAAGGAGGACTTTACGATCGGTTTCGCGCGCCTCGGGCTCGAGCTCGAGTTCGGAGCCGAGAGCGAGCGCGGCTGGATTCTCGCCGCCGGGCTCAAGTACCCTTTCTACACCGATGAGAACGCGTATCTCACGGACATCGGCTTCGACCAGAATCCGCGCCTGCGGCCGGGAAAGAAGTTCACGTACTCGGCACACGCCGGCTACAGACCCTCGCGAGACATGAGAATCATCGTCTACACCGACGGCTATCGCTTCGGGGAGTCCCCTGCGGTCCCGGTCTCGATCGGCGGCGCTCCGGTAGGCGCGGTTTTCCAGCCCGCAAGCACGATGCGGGTGTTCGGGATCCGGCTCGAGCACAACTTCCGCTGAGCTTAGGCCTCAGTCGGAGGGAAAGGCGGTCTCGATGCGCTCGACGATTTTTTCCGCGACGACGCCGTTGCGATCGAACAGCACGGTCAGTTCGGCCCGGTAGCCCCAGGCGTCATTGAAGCGGTAGTCCCATGCGACGTAGTTCTGGCGCGGGAACCGCCCGACGTTGAACGGCGGGCCGATGATACGGCGCACGTCCTCCTGCGTGCTGCGGCCCTCGGCGATGCGGGCGAAGTGCTCTTCGTCGAGCACCTGCTCGATGCGCGCAAGCCGCCCGTCGGCAGCGACATGTGCCATGAAAGTCTTCGTTCCCATCGGACCGGTCGGATACGCGAGCTGCTTGGAGCCGTCTTGAGCGGCGATCTGGATCGAGGGCTCTCCCATGACCCGCCGTACTTCGGCTTCCGTGGCCTTGCCGGGCTCGAGGTTCGAGACGCCGTACCCGGCGCAACCGAGCAGCGAGGCTGCGATGCTGCAGAAGTAAAGTGAGCGCAACATGACGAGCCGGCGGGACATACATCAGCGCAGACGATCGTCCCGAAGCCGCCGCAGGTCTTGTATCCGCCGCTCGAGCCGCCGGTTCGTGGCATGCAGCACTTGTATGACGCCGATTCCGACCAGGCACGACAGGGTGTAGCCGCCGATCGCCATGCGTGCGGCCGGGCTGAGCGGGCCCCAGGCATCATGCGGCTCGAGAAAGAAATAGTCTCCCAGCAGCAATCCGCCCGTCATCGTCGCGACGCTCGGCCCGAGGCCGCCGTACCAGGCTGCGATCAGGGTCGCCGGAACGAAGAAGACGAACGGCAAGCGGTAGAGCAGCTCGTCGTGGACCAGGTAGCGCAGGCTGAAAGCGACCGCGAGCGCGGCTCCTGCGAATCCGTAGCGTGAAATCGCGCGGCGCGTTGCCGGCGCGGAAAACAGAATCTCCGAGACGAGATCCGGCGCGTCATGGCCGGAAGCGCCTGGATGCACTTGGCTGCTCATGGGACCCCCCCCGCTGAATCCGCGACAGAGCGGGGGGATCATACACCTCGGCGGCCCGATGCAGACGGCCGCTCAAATCGCCGCGCTAGATCTCGCCGAGGATGCGCTGGCGCTGGCTGCGGAATTCCTCTTCGGTAATCAAGCCCTTGCCCTTCAGGTCTTCGAGCGCGCGCAGGCGCTGCTCGATGCTCGCCGCCTGCGGCGGCGCGACCGCGGGCGTCGGCTTGTAGTTCGGATCGCACTTGAGCGCGATCTTGATGTCGTCCTTCAGCTCCTGCTCCACGTAGCGCTTCTTATACGTCTCGCACCCGTCCTTCTTCAGCTCGACGGTCTCGAGGCGCCGGTAGAACGCGAACCCCTCCTCGTCGTCGCTGACGCGCGTAGTCCAGCGCCGCGGGAACACCTTGTCGAGGACGACAGGCAAGGGAGTGACGCCGAACTCCACGCCCGCGACGAAGACTTTGGCCCCCTGCGGCTCGGAATCGATCGTGATCTCCTCGCGCACGCCGAGGCGCTCCCCGGCGCAGCCGGAGAGCGTCGCGGCGGCGAGCAGGGCCAGGCAGGCCGCGCTGCGGCCGCGAACGAGAACGTCCAACATTTCTTCCTCCTCAGGAAATCTGCAACCATCCCCAAAGCCGTAGTTTACTTCGCCCCGCAAGCGGCTGCGAACCGAGTCGCGGGGTCTTTCGCTTTGTCCGCGCCCACCGTACATTGCGCGGTAGGGAAAATGAGGTAGAGAGCAGAGAGCCGATTCAGGTATTCCTCGCGTCGCGCCGTCATGAGCAAAGACATGAAATGACCAATCTTCTGTACACGCTCCTTTGGCGCGGGGCGTTCTTTGCCGTCCTGTGGTGGGTGCTGGCCGGCGACGCGGCGTGGGGGTTCGGCGTGGCGGTGATCGCGCTCGCGCTCGGCGCGAGCCTCGTGCTCCAGCCCGCGCGGCGCGTGCGCCTGCGGCCGTGGGCGCTGGCGCGGTTCGTGGTTTATTTTCTCTTCCAGTCGACGCGTGCCGGATTGGACGTGGCGCGCCGTGCGCTCACGCCGCGCTTGCCGCTCGAGCCGGCGCTGCTCGACCTGCGCCTGCGGCTGCCCGCGGGACCCGCGCGCACGCTGCTCGTCAACACGATGACCCTGCTGCCGGGGACGCTCAGCGTCGAGCTTGCCGGCCGCCGCCTGCGGCTGCACGTGCTCGACGCGCGCTTGCCGATCGAGCGGGAATTGCGCGCGCTCGAGGCGCGTATCGCGGCGGTATTCGGCCTGAGCGTGGGCAATCTTCAGGACTCGACGCCTTTGCGCTGAATCTCTTGGCAGGAGGAGCGATGGATCACTTCTATCTCGTGCTGGCATCGTTCCTGGCGCTGAACATCGCCGCGGGACTGGTGCGCATCCTGCGCGGGCCGACCGCAGCCGACCGCATGCTGGCGGCGCAGCTGTTCGGCACCACCGGCGTCGCCATGCTGCTGTTGCTTGCCGAAGCGCAGGGAGCGCCCGCGCTGCGCGACGTAGCGCTCACGTTCGCGCTCCTCGCCGCGCTCGCGACGGTCGCTTTCGTGCGCCGCGTCTGGCGCCGCGCGGGCGAGGAGGGGGCGCCTTGAGCGTGCTCGACGTGGCGAGCGTCGCGCTGCTGGTTGCCGGCGCATTTTTCTTTCTCGCCGGCACGGTCGGGCTGCTGCGCTTTCCGGACGTGTACACGCGGCTGCATGCGCTCACCAAGGTCGACAATCTCGGCCTCGGCTTCGTCGTGCTCGCGTTGATGCTGCGCGCGGACTCTGCGGCGCTCGTTCTCGAGCTTGCGCTCATCTGGGTGCTCGCGCTCGCCGCGAGCGCGACCGCCGGCTACCTGGTGGCTGGAAGCGCGCTCGAGAACGGCGTGCGTCCCTGGCGCGCGTCACGGAAGCGCCCGTGACCGGCGCGGCGTGGTGGTTCGACGTTCTCGTCGCGGGCACCGCCGCCTGGATCGCCTGGCGCACGCTGGTCACGCCCGACCTCTTCAAAGCAGTGGTGCTGTTCATCGTCTTCGGCTTGCTCATGGCGCTCGCCTGGGTCAGGCTCGCCGCTCCGGACATCGCGCTCGCCGAGGCGGCGATCGGCGCCGGGCTGACCGGCGCGCTGCTGCTCGACGCGGTCGGTCACCTGCGGGCGGTGCATCGCGTGCCGGAGGAGCGCTGATGGGGCGCGCGCTGGTCGCGCTGCTTGTGCTCGGCCTGGGCACGCTGCTCGCCTGGGCGATGC
>JBFGLA010000251.1:0-4253 GCA_041576355.1 Burkholderiales bacterium | reverse complement strand
GCCCCCGAATCGAGTCGCACGCGCCCGCTCACGGTAAGGTGATCCGCAAGCCACTGCTTGCGTGCCGCGCGCGGCAAGTCGCCGGCCAATAGCAGCGTTCCGACGCGCTCGCCTTGGGAAAGCCTTCGCAGGACGTCCGTCTCCAAACCCGACGCAATCACGGTATGCGCACCGCTGCGCGCGGCGCGTTTTGCGGCGAGAACCTTGGTGATCATCCCGCCTTTCGCCAGACTGGTGCCGACCCCTCCGGCCACGGCCTCGAATTGCGGATCTCCCGCACGCCCCTCATCGATGAGCTTCGCGCCGGGGTGGCGCCGAGGATCTGCTTCGTATAGGCCGCCTTGATCGGTGAGGATGATCAATGCATCGGCCTCTATCAGATTCGTAACAAGCGCGGCGAGCGTATCGTTCTCGCCGAAACGGATCTCGTCGGTTACGACGGTGTCGTTCTCGTTGATCACAGGAATCACCCCCAGCGCCAGGAGTGTTTTGATCGTTGAGCGCGCATTCAGGTAGCGCTGGCGATCGGCGAGGTCCGCGTGTGTGAGGAGAACCTGTGCGGTCGGGAGTCCGTGCTCCCGAAAACAAGTTTCGTAGCACTGTACCAGTCCCATCTGGCCGACTGCGGCTGCCGCTTGCAGCTCGTGGAGCGCCCGCGGCCGCCGCGTCCAGCCCAGACGCTGCATGCCTTCGGCAATTGCGCCGCTCGAAACCAGGACCAAGCGCCTCCCAAGCTTGTGCAAGTGCGCGATCTGAGCTGCCCAGCGCGCAATCGCGTCGACATCGAGCCCGCGACCGCCGTGCGTGACGAGCGAGCTGCCGACTTTGACGACCAGCGTTTTCGCGGCGGCGATCGGGCTAGACATCTCCGCTCCATCAGGCCGCGCGCTTGGTGCGGCCGGACACGGCAGCGGTCAGGAATTGGTGCGCCGCACTGCATACCTCGCGACACCCTTCGCCGCTCAGCGCGGACACCTTGAACCAGCGGCCGCCCCAGCGTAGCACGCGCAATATTCGGGCTATTCGCGCATCCGCGTCAGGCGCCAGATCGATCTTGTTGAAAACGAGCCAGCGCGGCTTGCGATAAAGGGAGAGATCGTACTTTTTCAGCTCCCTCGCGATCGTCCGGGCGTCGCGCACCGGATCCGCCGATTCGTCCGCGGGCGCGATATCGATGAGATGCAGGAGCAAACGGGTACGCGCCAGGTGCCGCAGGAACTGGTGGCCCAATCCTGCACCTTCGGCGGCGCCTTCGATCAAACCCGGAATGTCGGCCACGAGGAAGGCCGAGTCGGATCCGATCTGCACGACACCCAGGGAAGGATTGAGTGTCGTAAAGGGGTAGTCTGCGACTTTGGGGCGCGCGCTTGATACGGCGCGAATGAAAGTCGACTTACCCGCGTTCGGCAATCCAAGCAGCCCCACATCCGCGAGAATACGCAATTCCAGGCCGAGTTCGCGGTTCTCTCCCGGCGCCCCGCGGGTGAACTGGCGTGGGGCGCGATTGACGCTCGACTTGAAATGAACGTTGCCGAGCCCGCCTTCGCCGCCCCGCGCGAGAAGCGCGCGTTCGCCATGCGCGACGAGGTCGCCAATCAGCTCGCCCGTGGTAAGGTCGCGGATCATCGTGCCTACCGGCACCCGAAGTTCTACGTTGCGGCCGGCCTTACCGGAGCACGCGGATCCTGCGCCCTTGTCGCCGGCCTCTGCGCGGTGGATGCGTGCGTAGCGATAGTCGATCAGCGTATTGACGTTTCGGTCGGCAATTGCCCAAACGCTGCCTCCGCGCCCGCCGTCGCCCCCATCAGGGCCGCCGCGCGGGACGTACTTTTCGCGCCGAAAACTGGCCACGCCGTCCCCTCCGTTGCCGGCATGAACCAGTATTCTGGCTTCGTCGGTGAACTTCACGCGATGAACTCATGTATGGCGCCCGGAAACAAAAAAGCCCTACCGCAGCCGATAGGGCTTCCCTGTCAGGGCTTGGGCGGCTACGCCGGTATTACGCTCACGGTCTTTCTGCTGTCCTCGCCCTTCACGCCGTAATTCACCTGGCCCGCCACGCGGGCGAAAAGCGTGTGGTCGCGTCCCACGCCGACATTCGTTCCCGGGTGCACCTGCGTGCCGCGCTGGCGGACCAGTATCTGTCCGGCGCTTACCCGCTCGCCGCCGAAGGCTTTGACCCCGAGGCGCTTGGACTGGGAGTCCCGCCCGTTGCGCGAACTACCGCCCGCTTTCTTGTGTGCCATGAAGTGCTCCTTGAGAGGGGTGCAGTAATGATCCCAAGCATGCTCCTGCGATCAGGTCGCGCCGGTACCGGCGACGATATCCTCGATCCGCACCTCGGTGTAAGACTGCCTATGCCCTTGAGTTTTCTGGTAGTGCTTGCGCCGGCGCAACTTGAAGATCTTGATCTTCTCGCCCCTGCCATGGGAAACCACGGTCGCCTTTACCGTGGCACCGGACACGAGCGGAGAGCCGACCTGCACCGTATCGCCCTTGCCGACCATCAGCACCTCCTCGAATGACACCGGTGTCCCGATTTCAGCCGCAAGCAATTCGACCCGCACCTGTTCACCCGAGGCGACTCGGTACTGCTTCCCCCCGGTTCTGATAATGGCGTACATGGAGATCCCGATTTTCTGCTGCAAAGACTGGAAATTATAAGGGATTGCAGTTTCCAGCGTCAAAGTTCGTTGTGCTAAGCTGCGCGGCCCGCCGGGCCGCGCGCCCCGCGTGACTCTCATGGACACGCTTCCCTTTCTCGCTCCCATAGCGGCCGAAATGGCGCAGGTTGACGCGCTGATCCGCGACCGGCTCCGCTCAGACGTGCCGCTGGTACGCCAAGTTGCCGAGTACATCGTCGCCGGCGGAGGCAAACGGCTCCGGCCGGCACTGCTCCTGCTCACGGCCGGCGCGGCAGGGTACCGCGGGGAGGCCCGCTTCGAGCTCGCCGCGGTGATCGAATTCATCCACACCGCGACGCTGCTCCATGATGACGTGGTGGACGAGTCGCGCCTGCGACGCGGGCGCGACACCGCCAACTCCACGTTCGGAAACGCGGCCGCGGTGCTCGTGGGCGACTTTCTCTACTCACGTGCTTTTCAGATGATGGTCGGGCTCGACAACATGCGCGTGATGCGGGTACTCGCCGACGCCACGAATACCATCGCCGAAGGCGAAGTGCTGCAACTCATGAACTGCCACGATCCGGACGTCGACGAGAGGCGCTACATCGAGGTCGTTCATCGCAAGACCGCAAAGCTGTTCGAGGCGGCCGCGCGCCTGGGGGGCGTTTTGGCCGATTCGCCGGTCGAGCAAGAAAGCGGGCTCGCCGCGTACGGTATGCATCTTGGGACGTCTTTCCAGCTGATCGACGACGTGCTCGACTATTCGGGCGACGTGGACGCCATCGGGAAGAGCCTAGGGGACGACCTTGCGGAGGGGAAGCCGACATTGCCGCTTATCCGCGCCATAAGCGCCGGAAGCGCACAGCGGTCGGATTTCGTGCGACGCGCGATCGTCAAAGGCGGCCGCGAGGACTTTCTCGGCGTGCTAGAGGCGATTAGGGAAACCGGGGCATTGGAATATGCGCGCGAGGTCGCAAGAAAGGAGGCAAACGCCGCGCGGGGCGCGATCAGGCTGCTTAAGCCGTCGACCTGGAAGGAAATTTTGCTAGAATTGGCGGCCTTTTCGGTGACCCGCGAACGTTAGCGGGGCGTAGGGACAAATATGTCACACCTGCGCGCCTCAATGCGAGCCGCCGCCATCGGGGTGTAGCTCAGCCTGGTAGAGTACTGCGTTCGGGACGCAGGTGTCGCTGGTTCAAATCCAGTCACCCCGACCACAATTTCCTCTCATTGTCGGACGATCGGCCCAAGCCATAATACGGGCGCATGGGCCGAATCATCTTACTTACGCTTGCTGTCGTCGTCCTGGTGTGGCTCGTGCGGAGAGCGCTAGGTGCGTCGCCTCGCAGCCGGGCCGGTTCTTCCGCCCGCCAGGGGGAGCTCGTGCGCTGTGCGAAGTGCGGCTTATACCTGCCGAAGGGCGAGGCAAAAAGTGTGGCGGGGCGTTATTTCTGCTGCGAGGAACATGCTCGCGGTGGCGCGGGGGATGCCTGATGCGGCTTTCGTTGCGGGAGTCGGATCGGTCCCTCGCGAGCGATCGTCCACCAGAGTCGTTTTGGATCTCGCTGCGCTATTTCAATCTGTACCGGATGGCGGTGGCGGGTCTGTTCTTCGGCGCGACTTTCG
>JBFGLA010000250.1:0-4255 GCA_041576355.1 Burkholderiales bacterium | reverse complement strand
GAAGCAGGCAGGCGGAACGCGCTGGGCGCTGCGCGCGAACCCCTCGAGCGGAAATCTCCACCCGACCGAGGGCTACCTGCTCATCGGCCGCGTCCCCGGTCTTGCGCCGGCGCCGGGCCTTTATCACTACGCAGCGAAGGAGCATGCGCTTGAGTTGCGCGCCGAGTGGCCGCAGGATAGTTTCGATGCGCTCCTGCGCGGACTTCCGCCGCAGGCGTTTCTCGTCGGATTCGCCTCGGTGAACTGGCGCGAGACGTGGAAGTACGGCGAGCGCGCCTTCCGCTATTGCCAGCATGACGTCGGGCACGCTGTCGCCGCCGCTCGCATCGCGGCACGTACGCTCGGCTGGCGCATGCTGCTGCTCGATGGTATGGCTGACGATTCGATCGTCGCTTTGCTGGGGCTGGATCGAGACGCGGATTTCGAGGGCGCAGAGCGTGAGCATCCGGACTGCCTCGCTGTCGTCTGGCCAGACGATCCGACGAGCGTCGCCGGCGGCGAAAAGATCTCGCTTTCGCTCTATCTCGCGCCAGATGCGGTGCGGGAGGCGAAGAACTGCGTCTGGCATGGCAGGGCCAATCGACTCAGCCGGGATGACCCGGTGCATTGGGAATTCCTCGACCAGGTGGAAGTCGCGTCGTGGAAATCGAGCACGGAAGAAAGGACGGTCGAGTTGGGTCGAGACGCTCCCGCAACAACGATAGGGCCTGGGTACGGCAGCTACCCCGGCCGGCCGGAAGCGGGGCAAGTGATCCGCCAGCGGCGCAGCGCCGTGGCCTTCGACGGCAAGACGTCGATATCCGAGCAAAGCTTCTACACGATGCTCGCACGCGTCATGCCGCGGGTCGAGCGCGAGCCGGGCCGGCGTCCGGTGCCTTGGGACCTTCTGCCCTGGGAGCCGGCGATTCACCTTGCGCTCTTCGTGCATCGCGTCGAGGGCATGGCGTCGGGTCTCTATGTCCTCGCGCGCGATCCCGCACAGGCGGGGTCGCTCAGGCAAGCGATGCACCCCGCGTTCGCCTGGACTCGGCCGCCGGGCTGCCCGGAGGAGCTGCCGCTCTTTCTGCTCGAGGCGGGCGATGCGCGGCGATTGGCCGCGCAGGTGAGCTGCGGCCAGGCGATCGCCGGCGACAGCGCGTTTTCGCTCGGCATGATCGCTGAATTCGAGCCGAGCCTGCGGCGCGAAGGACCGTGGTTCTACCGCCGGCTGTTCTGGGAGACCGGTGTGATCGGCCAGGTGCTCTACCTCGAAGCCGAGGCGCACGGGGTACGGGCGACCGGAATCGGCTGCTTCTTCGACGATCCGGTGCACGACGCGCTCGGAATCAGAGACGCGAATTTTCAGTCCCTGTATCACTTCACCACCGGCGGCGCCGTCGACGATCCCCGCCTTACCACGCTTCCGCCCTACAGTCTCGATCATTGACAATACCCACAAGCAAGATCGTGTCTTGACTGCGGTATGCGTTGCTATACTCGACCGTCATGTCGCCGCGAAGGCGAGACTCTTATAAGGTTGATTCATGGCGCGAATGGTGAAGTGCATCAAGCTCGGCCGCGAGGCCGAAGCGCTCGATTACCCGCCGTATCCCGGGCCGCTCGGCAAGCGCATCTACGAGAACGTGTCCAAGCAGGCGTGGTCGCAGTGGCTCGAGCAGCAGAAAATGCTGGTGAACGAAAATCGGCTCAATCTCGCCGACAAGAAGGCGCGCGACTACCTCGCGGAGCAGATGGAGAAGCATTTCTTCGGTGGCGGCGCGGATGTCGCTTCCGGCTACGTGCCGCCGTCGCAGAAGTAGGCCGCGGGAAAAAGATGGAATCCAATACTCCGCAACCCACCGAGATCAAGCTGCACCAGAAATCGCGCCGGCTCGAAATCTCGTTCGCCGATGGCAAGACGTTCCAGCTGCCGTGCGAATTTCTGCGCGTGTATTCGCCTTCGGCCGAAGTGCGCGGCCACGGCCCGGGGCAGGAAGTGCTGCAGACGGGGAAGAAGGAGGTCGCGATCACGAACATCGAGCCGGTGGGCACCTATGCGATCCAGCTCGACTTTTCCGACGGCCACAACACCGGCATCTACTCGTGGGACCTGCTGTACGAATTCGGCCTGCACCAGGAAGAGATGTGGGGGCGCTATCTCAAGCGCCTGGAAGAAGCCGGCGCGAGCCGCGAGCCGGGCCCGGCGCCTTTCGAGCAGCGGCCGAAAGCGAAGTAGCCCTGTCGATGCTGTCGCAGGCGGTCGCGCGGCCTGAGCCGAGAGAGGCTCGCCTTTTCAGGGTCGTCCTCGTCAATCCCTACGAGCTGGGGCGCCAGCCTTTCGCGCTGGCGCAGCCCGCGGCGCGGCTCGCGCGCGAAGGGTATTCCGTTGGCTGTCTCGACCTGTCGCTGCAAAAGCTCGACGCTGAAGTCCTGCGCGATGCCGACCTGGTTGCGATCTACGTCGGCATGCATACCGCGACCCGCATCGCGCTCGAGGCGCTGCCGCGCATCCAGCAGCTCGCACCGAATGCGCACCTGTGCGTCTACGGGCTCTACGCACCGATGAACGAGGCGCTCTTGCGCAGCCTCGGCGTCGGGACGGTGCTCGGGGGAGAACTGGAGCCGGCGCTCGTTTCTCTATGCCGGCGGCTGCGGACGGATGGCAGCGCGAGCGCACAGCGCGAGCCGGTGGTGAGCCTCGAGCGGATCGGATTCGAGGTGCCCGACCGAAGCGGACTGCCGCCGCTCGCGCGCTACGCGCACCTCGTGCTACCCGACGGATCGACCCGCCGCGCCGGGTTCGCCGAAGGAAGCCGCGGCTGCAAGCACCTCTGCCGTCACTGTCCCGTGGTCCCGGTGTACGAGGGGAAATTCCGCATCGTCCCGGTCGACGTGGTGATGGCGGATATCCGCCAGCAGGTCGCGCAAGGCGCGGCGCACATCTCGTTCGGCGATCCGGACTTCCTCAACGGCCCTACCCACGGCCTGCGGCTCGCGCGCGCGCTGCACGAGCAATTTCCCCAGGTCACGTTCGACGCGACGATCAAGATCCAGCACCTCATCGATCACGCCGAGCTGCTCCCCGAGCTGAGACGTTGCGGGTGCCTGTTCATCACTTCCGCGGTCGAGGCGGTGGACGACGAGATTCTGCGTCGGCTGGCGAAAAACCATGCCGGACGCGATTTCGACCGCGCGCTCGCGCTCACGCGAGCCGCCGGTATCGCGCTTGCCCCGACCTTCGTCGCTTTCACGCCGTGGACGACGCTCGAAGGCTACCTCGCGCTCCTCGAGCGGCTGGTCGAGCTGCGGCTCGCCGAAGCCGTGCCGCCGGTGCAGCTCACGATCCGGCTCCTGGTTCCCGCCGGATCTTATCTCCTGCGGCTGCCCGGATTCAGCGAAGAGCTGCTGCCCTTCGACGCCAAGCTCCTCGGCTATCCCTGGCGCCATCGCGATCCGCGCGTGGATCGGCTGCAGCAGGACGTTCAGGCGCACGTCGCCCGGTGCGAGCAGGCCGGTGCGCCGCGGCGGGACATCTTTGGTGCGATCTGGCGCCTCGCGCACGAGGCGGCGGGACGCAAAGCGCCCGCGCTTGTAGAGGATCTGGGCGCGCCGATCCCGCGCCTCTCGGAGCCATGGTACTGCTGCGCCGAGCCGACCGAAGCGCAGCTCCAGGCCTTCTGACGATGAAGCGCGTCCTGTTGTTGTTGCCGACCACCGGCTATCGCAACGGCGATTTCCTCGCCGCGGCGAGAAAGCTCGACGTCGAGATCGTCGCGGCGGCGAACTACTGCCATCAGCTCGCGCCGATCTGGGGCTTTCCTGCCATCAAGGCGCTCCATTTCGACCAGCCGGAAGAGGCGGCCGATATCCTGCTGCGCGAGATCGAGCGCAAGCCGGACGCCGTGCTCGCGGTCGACGACTCGGGGATCGAGCTCGCCGCGCTGCTTGCCGAGCGTCTGGGTCTCGCGGGAAATCCCGCCCACGCCGTGCGCAGAGTGCGCGACAAGCTCGAATTCCGCCGGCTGCTGCGCGAGGGGGGATTCCTCTGTCCCGAGTTTCATCATCTTGCGGGCGGCGATGGCCCGGCGATGCTGGCGTCCGAGCTGACCTTCCCGGTGGTGGTGAAAGCGAGGCGGCTCTCGGGAAGCCGCGGCGTGATCCGCGCCGACGATGCGCAAGAGCTCGGGCGCGCGGTCAACTGGGTACGCGCGATCCAGGCGCGCGCCGACCGCGACGCCGAGGCGCTCGGACTCGTCGTCGAGGATTTCATCCTGGG
>JBFGLA010000249.1:0-4326 GCA_041576355.1 Burkholderiales bacterium | reverse complement strand
TCGCTGCCGCGGCGATCACCGACATCGCGCAGGGCCGGCGGCCGGCGGGAATGCAGGACGACGAAACGATTGTGTACGGCTTTTGCACCGAGCTGCACGAGCAGAAGTCGGTCTCCGACGCGACCTGGAATCGCGCCCTCGCGCTGCTGGGCGAGCGCGGCGTGATCGAGCTGATCGGAGTCTGCGGCTACTATTCCCTGCTCGCGATGGTGCTCAACTGCGACCGGTATCCGCTGCCGGACGGAGTCGAACCGCCGCTGGCGCCGGCGCGGCGCTAGCCTCCGGGGCGCTGCGAGAAGCTGCGCCCGAGGATACCTGCCGCCATCCGGCCACGAACTGCAGCAGCTGGTCCTCGGGTAACGGCGGGCTGCACAGGTATCCCTGGTACTCCTCGCAACCCTCGCCGCGCAGGAACTCGAACTGCTCGGGGCGCTCGACCCCCTCCGCAATAACGCTCAACCCCAGACTGTGCGCCATGGCGACCACCGCGCGCGCGATCGCGACGTCGTCGCCGTCGTGCGGCAGGTCGCGCACGAACGAACGGTCGATCTTCACGCTGTCGAGCGGGAAGCTCTTGAGATGGCTGAGCGAGGAGTAGCCGGTGCCGAAGTCGTCCATCGAGAGGGTGACGCCACGCTCGTGCAGCCTGCCCAGCAGCTTCGCCGCATGCTTCGAATTCTGCACCATGCTCTCGGTGATCTCGAGCTCGAGCCGCCCGGGTTCGAGCCCCGTGTCGCGCAGCGCCGCATCGAGGTCGTCGACAAGCGTAGTGCTGCGGAACTGGCGCGGGGACAGGTTGACCGCCACCTTGAGCTCGAGTCCGTGACGCTCGAGCCAGTGGCGCGCGCGTCCGCAGGCCGCGCGCAGCACCCAGCGCCCGATCGGGACGATGGCGCCGGTTTCCTCGGCCAAGGGAATGAAATGGTCGGGCAACAGCAGTCCGTGGCGCGGGTGCCGCCAACGCAACAGCGCCTCCACCCCGCGAATCGTGCCGTCCACGATCGACACCTTCGGCTGGAAGTAGAGCAGCAACTCGTCGCGCTCCACCGCGCGCCACAAGTCCGACTCGAGCGCCAGCCGCTCCTCGGTGTGCACGTTCATCCGCTCGGCATAGAAGATAACGCTGTTGCCGCCCTGCTCCTTGACGCGGTACATCGCGATGTCGGCGTTGCGCAGCAGAGTTTCAGAATCGTTACCGTCCCGAGGCGCGGTGGCGATGCCGATGCTCACGGTAAGCGGCAGATCGAACTCACGTACTCGCAGCGGCCGCGCAATCGCGTCGGCCAGTTTCTGCGCGATCTTGCGCAGACTGGCGCGCGACGAAACATCTTCGATCATGACGACGAACTCATCGCCGCCGATGCGAGCGATCAAGTCGCTCTCGTACAAGCAGCCCTTGATCCGGAAAGCGATTTCTCTCAGCACCTCGTCTCCCTCCGTGTGTCCGAGGGTGTCGTTGATCATCTTGAAACGGTCGGCGTCGATCAAGAACACGGCGAGCGGCCTTCCATGGCGACTCGACTGCGCAAGCGCGTGAGCCAAGCCCTCCCTGAAGAAGACGCGGTTGTACAGGCCGGTCAGCTCGTCGCGTGCCGCCAGATGCTCGATTCGCTCCTTGGCTGCGGAAAGCTCGCGGTTGCCGCTGAGCAACCGCCTGTAGAAATCGCTCATCCGACCGCCGATGATCGAAACGCGGATCAGCGCACCCGCCAAGCAGAGCCCGACGAACCACTCTTCGTAGACGTTGTGAATCGCGCTCGGCCGCAGGTGCACCAATAAGCTCACCAGCAGTCCATAACCCGCCAGAGTGTAAAGCGCGAGTGTCGCGAATTCCCGCGTTGTCATTCGGAAAGCGCCGAAGAGGAATATGACGACAACGATGAGGAGCATCGCGCCGCGCGCGAATTCCGCATGGTAGATCCCGAAAAGGCTCAGCGTGATCGCGACGTAGAGTTGGAGCTTGATGAGACTCGGGTCGGCAAAACGCAGATTGAAGTCGGTTCTGAACGCCAAGAATATGCCGGCGTTGAACACGGCGATCGCGCCGACGAGGCCGACCACGATCCAAAACGGAATGATCTTCAGCGCGAATGCAAAGACGAGGATGCCCACGCTGATCGCGGAGCTCAGCGCCGCCAAAAGGAAGCCGCGCAGCCGTAGCGCTTGTTTCTCCGCGGGCGACAATTGGACGAGCGCACCATCCACGGTGTGTTCCTCGCTCCCGGCCTGGCCGGTACGGTCGCTCATCGGTCTTTGCCTCGGCTTTTACCCAGGCGGATTCTAGGAGCGCGCAATCTGGGGGCGCCGCGCCTTGCGAATTCTTGCAGTTGCTGCACACAACCCCAGATGGTGCATCGCAGCAGCGCAAACGCGCGTGTTTCTCAGCAGGTGCCACGCAGGGCAGCGCGCGGCGCTAGCCACCGGGGCGCTGCGAGAAGCTGCGCCCGAAGATCCCCTCGGCGATCCGGTTCTTGAGGATCTCGATCGAGCCGCCTGCGATCATCCAGCCGCGGCAGCGGCGCAGGCAGTACTCGACCAGCTCCTCCTGGCTGTAGCCGAGTCCGCCCATCACCTGCAGCGCCTCGTTCGCGACCTCGAATCCGGCCTGGTTGCAGAACGCCTTCGCGATCGCCGTCTCCTCCGCAGACGGAAAGCCCCGGTCCGCATTCGCTGCCGCGCGATAGAGGAGCAGCTGCCCGGCGTCGAGCTTCATCTTCATCTCGGCGAATTTCCATTGCAGACCCTGGAACTCGCACAGCAGCCGCCCGAACTGCTTTCTCTGCAGGGCCCAATCGCGCGCGCGCTCGTAAGCATAGCGCCCGAGCGCAAGAGACCTCGCCGTGTTGCCGATCCGCTCGACGTTGAAGCCGGCGATCTGCTTCTTGAATCCGCCCTCCTTCAGCACCACGCTCTCCGCCGGCACGTGCACGTCATCGAAGTAGATCTGCGCCCATTCCTCGCCCGACATGAATCTGGAGCGCTGGCCGAAGCGCACGCCCGGCGCCTTCGTGTCGATCAGCACCGAGCCGATCCCGCCCACGCCCGGGCCGAAGCGCACGTAAGCGAGGATCACGTCCGCGTACGGCGCGTGCGTGGTGAAGATCTTGCTGCCGCTCACACGATAGCCCGTGCCGTCGGGCGTCGCGCTCGTTTGGAGGTCGGTCACCGCCGATCCCGCCTCGGGCTCGGTCATGCCGACCGAAATCAGTCCTTCGCCCGCGAGCAGCCGTTTGAGGTAACGCTCCTTCTGGGCGGGCGTCCCGTATTCGGCGAGGACGCGGATCGGGCCGAAGTTGCCGGCCTGCACGACATCGGCGCTCCTCGGACAGACCGAGGCGACCGTCTCGATGGCAATCACCGCGTCGATGAGCGTGCCGCCCTGCCCGCCATCAGCCTCCGCAAGCGTAATGCCGAGCAACCCCTGCGCCGCCATGAGCTTCGCCACATCCCAGGGGTACTCCGGCGCATCCGCGCGCTCGCGCGCGCCCGCAGCAAGGTGCTTCTCGGCGAAGCGACGCACCGAGTCCCTGAACTGCGCCTGCTCTGAGGACAAATTGAAATCCATGCCTACTCCTTCAGCGCCACAAGGCCGTCCACGGCGACCGCGCCTTCGCGCTTGACGATGACCGGATTCATTTCGGCTTCCGCGACCGGCCGTCCCGCCACGAGCGCGAGGCGGGACAACGCGGCAATCGCGCGCGCGAGCGCGCCGATATCGCCCGGCTCCCGATTGCGGTAGCCGCGAATCGGGGCGAGCCCCTTCACCTCGGCGATCATCGCGCGCGCCTCCTCTTCGCTCACCGGCGCAAGGCGCAGCGCGATGTCCTGGTAAACCTCGGCCAGCACGCCGCCCGCACCGACGAGAACGAGCGGCCCGACGATCGGGTCGTCGCGGTAGCCGACGATCGCTTCGGCGAGCCCGAGTTCCATTCTCTGCACCAGCACGCCCTCGATGCGCGCCTCGGGCCGTGCCACTCTCACCCGCGCGAGCATTCTCTGCACGCGATCGGCATATTCGTCCGCATCGGTAATCCCGAGTGCGACCGCCCCCGCCTCGGTCTTGTGTTCGATGTCGGGTGAGAGCAGCTTGGCCGCGACCGGGTAGTGAAGCCCATGGGCATAGTCGGGCGCACGCGCCACCGTAGATTCGGCCGTGGCCGCGCCAAGCGAGGCAAAGAGCGCCTGCGCCTGCGCCTGGTCGAGCCGCCCCGCGCGCGGCACCTCGGTCGGCCAAGCGACCGGCGCTTCGGCCGAAGGCTCGCGCGGCAAACGCCAGCGGAAATAGGCTGCAAAAGCATCCGCGCAGGCCTCCGGCGTGCGGAAGGC
>JBFGLA010000248.1:0-4374 GCA_041576355.1 Burkholderiales bacterium | reverse complement strand
GAATCGCCTGCCGGTCGTCCAGAGGATAGTCGATTTTTCTCAATTCTTCGTGGTTCTCGATCAGGGACGCGCAATATTTGAGATCCCAGCCGGCGCAGAACGCCCCGCCCTCGCCCCAGAGCACCGCGGCCGCCGCCTCGGGGTCGCGATCGAAGGCGACGAACGCTTCCACGAGCGCGTCCGCGCTCTGCGGATCCATCGCATTCCTCGCTTCCGGGCGGCTGTGTATCACCGTCCAGACCTTGCCCTTCTTCTCGATACGCACCGTCATGTCTTTCTCCTTTTCGTTTGCCGCTTCGTGCCCCCGGGAATCGCCTTGCCGCTGTCGCGCCAGGCGACCGCCTCGTGAAATCCGTGCGCCTCCGCGTACTGCTTGAACCATACGCCTTCGGGCGAGTGGCGTGTAATGCCGTCGAAGAGCGTCGCGATCATCTGCGTATTCGCGAGCCCCATGTTCTCGTACGCCTGGTTGATCATGAGCTTCTGCATCATGAGCTGGTTTTTCGGCACCCCCGCGATGCGCTCGGCGAGCTTCTCGACCGCGGCATCGAGCCGCTTCGCCGGCACCGCGTCGTACACGAGGCCCCAGATCTTCGCCGTCTTGCCGTCTATCGTATCGCCGGTGAGGAGCATGCGCTTCGCCTTCTCGGCGCCGAGCCGGTAGACCCACATCGCGGTGGTCGGGCAGCCCCAGACGCGCGCCGGCATGTAGCCGATCTTCGCGTCCTCGGCCATCACCACGATATCGGCGCAGAGCGCGATGTCGCTCCCGCCCGCGACCGCGTAGCCGTGCACCTTGCACAGCACCGGCTTGTAGCTGCGCCAGAGCGAGAAGAAATCGTCGGTCCAGCGCTTCATCACCGCGTAGTCGCGCATCGGGTCCCAAGGCATGTCCTGCAGCAGCGGGTTGTCGCTCTCGGCGAACGCCTTGAGGTCATAGCCGGCGCAAAACGCCCGCCCGGCGCCCGAGAGAACGATGACGTGGACGCGCTCGTCGGCGTTCGCGGCCTCGACCGCCTGCCGGATCTCGCCCGGCATGCGCTCGTCGATCGCGTTCAGGCGCTCGGGACGAGAGAGCGTGATGCGGCAGATGCGGTCGTCGACCGCGTACTTGAGGGTGCTGAATCGCATGGCGCCTCCGAGGGGGCCGCGCGGCGCTCAGGCGGGCTGCCGACGCTCGCGCCGCAGACTGAAATAGGTGCCCGCGAAGATCACCGCCGCGCCGAGCAGGATCGCCGGGTCGATGGCTTCGCCGTAGGCGAGCGCGCCGACGATGGCGATGAGCGGCAGCCGCAGGAAATCGATCGGGACCACGACGGTGGCGTCCGCCAGCTTGAACGCACGCGTGACGCAGTAGTGCGCGGCGAAACCGGCAGCGCCGACGGCGACGATCCAGGGCAGGTCGACGAGGCGCGGCGTAACCCAGTCGGCGAGCGCGGGGACGAGCCCGAGCGGCAGCTGGATCAGCGACATCCAGAAGAGGACGACAAGCGGGCTATCCGTCGCCGAAAGACGCTTGGTCGCGATCATCGTCGCCGCGTACGCGAGCGAGCCGAGCAGCATCACGAAGGCCGCCGGCTCGATCAAGGCGAACCCCGGCCGCAGGATGATCGCCACCCCGACGATGCCGAGGACGAGCACCGTCACCCGGGCGCCGTTCAGCCGCTCGCCGAGAAAGAGCATCGCGAGCACCGCGGTCCACACCGGCATCGTGAACTCGATCGCGAACACCATCGCGAGCGGCAGCGCGCCGATCGCGTACACCCAGGCGAACTGGCCGCCGAAGTGGCAGACGTTGCGCGCCGCGTGCAGGCCGATGCGCTGGGTGCGCAGCGCCCCGATGCCGGTGCGCGGCAGGACGGCGAGCACCATGAGAAGCGAAACCACGCTGCGCAGGAACAGGATCTCGAACGTTCCCATGTAGGCGAGCAGCTCGCGCGCCGCGATCGCCATGATCGAGAACGAAAGGATCGCGCCGCCCATCCACAGGGCGGCAGCCAGCGCGTCGGGGGTCCGGGTCATGAGGTAGACCGCGCATGTTACCGGGCTCAGCCGCGCCGCCCTCGTTGTTTCACTCGGCGCCCGGCGGCGCCGCGGCGTTCACGATATCGAGGAACTCCGAACATTCCAGGCAGAAACCGGCGCCTCGGTGCTGGGCGGCAAACGAAAGCCCACCCCGTTCGCAAAGTAACCGATCCGTAACCCCGGCGGTAATAAGAACGGTACCTCGGACAACGGGCAGTGGGCTTGCGCTGCGTCCGTGTTGCCGCCGCGTTGCCACGGTGCGTGTGGCAACACGACCCTTCCAGCCTGGAGCCATGCGTGCAAGAAGACGACCCCCGTGAGCCTTGGTGACAGCTACGTCGTGCGTATCTTTCGTCGCGCGGCGCGCAGCGGGGGCACCCGCCGCAGCCGCGAGAGCCAGAGCCTCACCGGTGTTGTCGAAAACCCCGGGACCGGCCGGCGCCAGGCGTTCCACGACATCGAGGCCTTGTGGGCCGTGCTCGAAAAGAGTCCCCCGGCGGTGGGCGGCAGGCGTAAACCGCCGCGTACCGGGAAGTAGACCGATCCGTAACCTCTGGGCGGATAGGCTGGCCAACATCATGGATAGGCATCGCAAGCATCGATCCCACGCGGCAAACGCGCTGCGCCTCCGACTAACATCATGGCCAGCCGCTACGCCGCCGGCGCCGGATGGACCACACCGGCGATCATCGAAACAGACAACACGGGCGACGCCGCAGAGCCCCGGATCGCCTTCGACGCCAATGGGAATGCGCTGGCGGTGTGGCAGTCCGACGGCACGCGCACCAACATCTGGGCCAACCGGTATCAGTAGGACCCGAGCGTACCGAGATCAACGGTCACAAGACCACGTGCCGAACCCCGGGGCCCGGTTCGCCGGCCGAGGTGGCGGCTGCGCCTGCTTCGGGCTCGAGGGGTCCATCGGGCCCCGTCCTCGTTTCGTTCAGACCCTTCACCGCGCTGCTTGGGAACCTGTCGCAAGCCGAGCCGCTCGCGTTCCGGGAGCGAGACGTATTCCCAACCAGCGCCGTTGACGGCGTCGCGAGGTCGACGTTGCGATCAGCGACGCTTGGCCACGACAGGACAAAATGCAGACGAGCAGAAGCGAAGCCCCGCTCGCGTCGCGGCATGGAGTTCTAACCAAGGCTCCGTATAATTATCGATACGAGACATATCCGGCCGCCGGCCGGCCTGCCGTTAGGGTCATGAAGCGGAGCATGCCGAAGCCCAAGGTAGAGACCCGGAAGACGAAGCGTCCCGCGGCCAGCCTCCCAGCCAAGCTGTCCGCGCCGCGCCTCGCGGCGGTCATACCGCGCGCCGGTTTGTCGAGAATTCTCGATCGAGCGCGCCGACGCACGGCGTTGACCTGGATCGCAGCGCCCAGCGGGGCCGGAAAGACCACCTTCGTCGCGGCGTACCTGCGCTCGCGCGCGCTCAAGCGCCTGTGGTATCAGATCGACGAGCGCGACGCGGATGCGGCGACGTTCTTCTTCTACCTGCGCGAGGCGGCGGCGCGAATCGCTCCTGGCGCGCGGCGATTGCTCTCCCTGCTCACGCCGGATTACGCGCTGGGCGTGAATGTCTATGCGCACAATTTCTTCGAACGGCTCGGCGCTCTCCTCAAGCCGCCGTTCGTGCTTGTCTTCGACAACTACCAATTGCTGCGCGACGACGCCCCGGTTCATGGACTGCTCGCACGGGTGCTGGAGGCGCTACCGCAAGGACTGGGCGCGATCATCGTCAGCCGCAACGAGCCGCCGCCGGCCTTCGCCGTCCTGCGTGCCGATCGCCGGCTGACGGTGATCGATGCCGACGCCCTCGCGCTGACCGCGGTTGAGACGAGACAGCTCGCGGCAAGCTACCGCTTCACGCGCTTGACGTCGCGGGCCGTCGAGAATCTGCACGAGCGCACGCGCGGCTGGGCGGCCGGCGCGGTGTTGATGCTCGAGCAGGCGCAGCAGGAGCACGTGCGCGAACCACAGTTCGATCAACCCGTGGCGCGGGTGATGTTCGATTACTTCGCAGCGGAAGTGCTGCAGCGCGCCCCGTCGGCGCAACAGAAAGTGCTGCTCGAGACGGCGATGTTCTCGCAGGTCAGCGCCCGCGCGGCGGAAGCCCTGACCGGTGACGATCAAGCGGGCCGCGTGCTCGCCGAGTTGGCGCGCAGGCGTTACTTCACCCATCGTCTGGCGGGGGGCGAGGCGGTTTACCAATACCACCCCCTGTTCCATGAGTTCCTGCTCACGCAGCTTAATGAGCGCTTCTCGCCCGAGGAGATCGCATCGCTACGCCGTCGCGCAGCGGCGTTCGCCGAGGCCTCCGGCCATGTCGAGGACGCGGTGCAGCTGT